>JBEIJG010000114.1:0-8353 GCA_040380385.1 Phycisphaeraceae bacterium
CTGAACCAACCGCGGGCATGTCGTACATCGCCTTCGCTTTGAAGCCGAGCGTTTCGGGCGGTGCTGGCTCGAACAACTCGATGTAACTCGGCGAAACGGCCGAAGGATTTGCCGCGCGTGTTGGCTGCGCGGTCGAGAGGACCAGCGCGACGTCGTTCCAATCTTCGCCCGTTGCTTGACGCACGTTCGCATCAAACTCAAGCGACAGCGCACCCGCTTCGGGGTTCCCGCGAATGGTGTAGGACGGTTGCCACGTCGCGTTGGCAACGAGGTAGGTCACATTCGTCGCGACTTCGGCATCGCGCGGCACGACAATCGTGACAAGCGCGAAACGCTCACTCGGCGGCGCGCCGCCTGCCGCGTTGAGTTCGCGCAGACGCATCGCAACGAGACCCTCGGCGTCGCGCTTTGCTTTCGTGAGTTCGAGCTCGCGCGCGGTGAGGCGATCGCGCTCTTTCGCGATGAACGTGAGTTGCGCTTCGAGCTTTGCTGGATCGAGCGACGTTCCGAGCGAGTCTGACGCATCCGACGAAACCTTCGCCGCGATGCTGTCAATCGTCTTGAGCGCGGCGCCGTTGTTTGCGAGTTGGCGAGTGAGATCGTTCGCCACGGCTTTCGCTTCTTCCCACTTCGCAAGCGCTTCTTGCACGCGCGGATTGTCACTCGAAGGCGCGGGCAGCGCGACGGTTTCCGTCTTCACTTCGAGAAGTTTCGCGCCATCACCAATCTTCGCTTGCACGCTGTCGAGGTCCGCGGTTTCTGGCAGCGGGCCAACGCGCAACTCGTAGACGCCTGCGCGGAGGCCGACTTTGCCAAAGCGTGTCACCGCAGCGCGGCCGCGGTAGAGCGTGACCGACGACACTTTGGGATCCGCGCGCATGGCGACGGGTTTCTCGGTGTCATCCTCGATGAACGTCAGCGCAGCATCCAAGGCACGCACGTCGGCGCGCACGTCGGCGCGCATGTCGGCGTGTGCGGATGGCGCGATCGAGGCAATCGCGAGAAGGATGGAACTCAACGAGCGTGATGAAAGCGCGTGCTGTTGCATGTGCGCAAGGTAGCGCGTCGAAGCGGTCGTGCGCCGAGTTCAGTGCGTGAGTACGAGCGCAACGATCCCTGAAACGACGACGATTGCACCGCCGATGATCGCACCGATGCGCCACTGTCGTCGCCGCGCTTTCGCGCGATCAACCCAGATGCGACCGTCGGCTTCTCGCACCACGACTCCCGCACGAATCAACGGCAACAGCGGAGGCTCACTCAACCCGAGCGTCGCCATCTTGCGCGCACGTTCCGGCGAATCTGCTTCGGCTTTGAGGAGCGTGCGTACTGGACCGGGCTTCTGTAGCGCGATCAAGAGCATCATCAGTGGCCCGACGACAGCGCCGAGCGCGGTGAACGCGCCGCCAGCACCTGGAGAGCCGGGCATCGGAAGGGGCACGGTGGCAGTATCGCGCGAATCAACGTGCCGCGCTTATCGAGGCTCAGCCGCGCGTGAGGTCAGCACTCCGCGAGTGCCGCCGCGCGCGACGTCACTTCCATCAGCCTTCCGCACCCAGCACGTCACGACCTTCGATCCCGTCGACGGTCAGGATGTGGAAACTCGTCTTCACGAGGAAGTCGTAACTCTGCGCCCCGTAGTAGCCGTTCGTTCCGAGCGGCGTGCCGCGCGACCAAAGTCGGCCAGCGCGCTCTTCGGCCTGCATGGCGCGTTGACAGCCAACGAGTTCGACGTGGCCATCGAAGAAAAGGCTCGCGGGTGCCGAGTTGTAGCCATGGTTGAAGAACCACGGCGTCTTGTTGCCGCCGAAGTGGTGATTCACGAGTTGTGCAGGGCGATTCTGGAGCCAGCTGTGTTCGATCATGCGCGTCTTCAGCGACGGGTAGCGGCAGCGCGAAACCGGCGGACTGCGGAACCCCGCGGGTAACGTGTTGGGATGGCGAAAGTCGCCCGTATTGGCATTCGAGTTTCCGTCCATGTTGGCATTCGCCGAGCTTCGGCCGAACACTTGCGGGTGATACATCGCGGCGGGCGACCAGCAGTACGAGCTGTCTTCGTAGTGGACGCCGTCGAAACTAAACTGCGCAGCGCTCGAGAAGTACTTCGAGACGTTCGCCAACGGCACGACGTCCTTCGGCGCGTAGAGCGCGGGGTCGTAGAAGCGTCCGTTCACGTACTCGCAGAAACTCTGGATGCCTGGAATCCGGAAACTTCCGAAGCTGTTGCCGCCGCCGGGGTTTGCCGCGGTTCCAAACTGCATCGGCAAATAGACGACCCAGTTGTAACAAGCCTCCGGCCAGTCGTACTGCGCGCACTTGCCGCTCGAGCCAATGAAGTAACCCCAGAGACCGAAGGTGTCCCAACCGATGAGTTGCTGCGGCGGACAGGCGATCTGCGCGAGGTACTGCGAACAATCGCCGTTCGCGAGACCGACGTCGTCGGGGGTCGCGGTGTATTGACGGCCCTGCCAATCGGTCGCGTACGACTCGTTCGCAGCGGCGAGTCCGCGCAGATTGGCGAGGGATTGGGTGGTGAGCGCCTTATCGCGCGCACGAGCGATCGTGGGCAGAAGCAGCGCAACCAAGAGCGCAATGATCGAGACGACGACGAGGAGTTCGACGATGGTGAAACCTCGTCGTCGGGCGAACGGATCGCAGTCCACTCCGCGCCAATGCTCTCTCGACTCGACACGCTTTCGTGAGTCCATGGCACAACCTCCCGTGGTTTGTGGGCCACAACGAATGTGATGCTCAAAATGGTGAACGGGATCCACGCATGAAACACACGCGATCTGAACGAACTGATCGGGCAGGATCCCTGCCTTTACACACAAAAACCCCGCGGTCCTTTCCGGTACCGCGGGGCGTCGTCATGGATTGGGGTGTTTGCTCGACGGGTTGAAGCGCGCGGTGCGGCTCAGCCTTCCGCACCAAGTACATCGCGGCCTTCGATCCCGTTGAGCGTCAGGATGTGGAAACTCGTTTTGACGAGGAAGTCGAAACTCTGCCCGCCGTAGTAGCCATTCACACCAAGGGGCGTGCTGCGCGACCAGAGATTTCCCGCGCGTTGTTCCGCCTGCTGTGCGCGAAGACAGCCAACGAGTTCGACGTGTCCGTCGAAGAAGAGGCTGACGGGCTCTGAGTTGTAGCCATGGTTGAAGAACCACGGGGTCTTGTTTCCGCCGAAGTTCGGATTCGTGACTTGCGTCGGCCGCTTCTGCAGCCAGTTGTGTTCGATCATGCGCGTCTTCAGCGACGGATACTTGCAGCGCGAAACCGGCGGACTGCGGAACGCCCCGGGAAGCGTGTTCGGATTGGTGTAGCCAGGCGTGGGGGCGTTCGTCGCGAAAACGCGCGGGTCGTACATCGCCGCAGGCGACCAACAGTACGAACTGTCTTCGTAGTTCGAGCCGTCGTAGGAGAACTCCGCAGGGCTCGTGAAGTACTTGGAAACGTTTGCGAGCGGCACGACATCCTTCGGCGCGTAGAGCGTTGGGTCGTAGAAGCGGCCGTTCACGTAATCATGAAACGACTTGATGCCCGGCATTCGGAATGAACCGAAGTTGTTGCCGCCGCCCGGATTGGACCCCGTGCCAAACTGCATCGGGATGTAAATGATCCAGTTGTAACAAGCCTCTGGCCAGCCGTACTGCGCGCATTTCCCGCTTGAGCCGAGGAAGTAACCCCACATGGCGTTGCCATCCCAACCGAGGAGTTGTTGCGGTGGGCATGCGATCGTCGCGAGGTATTGCGTGCAATTGCCGTTCGCGAGGCCGGCATCATCCGGACATGCGGTGAACTGCCGATCATTCCAATCGCCCGCGTAGAGCTCGTTGGCGGTCGCGAGGTTCTTCAGGTTTGCGAGCGACTGCGATACCAACGCCTTGTCGCGGCCCTTCTGAACCGCCGGCAAAAGCAGTGCGATCAAGAGAGCGATGATGGACACGACGACCAAGAGTTCGACGATGGTGAAGCCGCGGCGGCAGCACTGATGTTCGGCTTGATTGAGCATGTTGCTGCCTTTCATCGTTGGTCCTCTCGGTTGAGGCTTTCGTTTGGTGGCTCTCGATCAGAGAGGATTTCATGCTTCGGCCGGCATCAGGCGGTGCGAGCATTCGGCGAAGCAGTGTTTCATCTGTTGTCGCGAAACACATCATGCAACAGGGCGCGGCGTGATTGAGGAATCGTGGCATCGAACGCACAACTTCGTCGCACAATTTTCAAATCGCTCCTTTGGACGATTGAAGAAGTCGTAGAAGTCGACGACATGTGGTCACGAAAAAGACAACCGCCCACCGAGAGGTGGGCGGTTGCAAGTTGTTTCACGCGATCGCTCGAAACTCGAGCGCATCAAGTGTGTTGCCAGTTCCGACAACAGGGACGCATCAACCTTCAGCGCCGAGCACGTCGCGGCCTTCGATGCCGTCGATCGTGAGGACGTGGAAGCTGGTGCGCACAAGGAAGTCGTAGCTCTGTGCGCCGAAGTAACCGTTCGCACCGAACGGAGTCGTGCGCGACCAGAGGTTGCCAGCGCGCTGCTCAGCCTGCTGAGCGCGGAGGCAGCCGACGAGTTCGATGTGACCATCGAAGAAGAGGCTGGCCGGCTCAGAGTTGTAGCCGTGGTTGAAGAACCATGGCGTCGAGTTGCCGCCGAAGTTCGGGTTCGTGACCTGATCTGGCGCCTTCTGGAGCCAGTTGTGCTCGATCATGCGGGTCTTGAGCGATGGGTACTTGCAGCGCGAACTTGGCGGGCTGCGGTAACCAGCGGGGAGCTGCGTCGGGTTCGACCAACCTGGAGTCGTGTTGGTCTTGCCGAGGACCTTCGGGTCCCACATGGCAGCCGGCGAGAAGCAGTAGGTGCTGTCTTCGTACGCCGAACCGTCGTAGGTGAACTCAGATGGGCTCGTGAAGTACTTGCTGATGTTCGCGAGAGGAACGACGTCCTTCGGAGCATAGAAGGTCGGGTCGTAGAAGCGACCGTTCACGTAGTCGTGGAAGGCCTTGAGGCCCGGGATGCGCCATGCGCCGAAGCCGTCGCCAGGGACAAAGTTGATCGCCTGGTGAACAACCCAGTTACCGCAGTTGCCTGGGTAACCGCCAGAGGAGCAACGACCCGAGGAGCCGATGAAGTAGCCCCACATCGCGTTGCCGTCCCAGCCGAGCAGCGCTTGCGGCGGGCAAGCGATGTCTTGCAGGTAGGTCGTGCAGTTGCCGTTCTTGAGGCCTGCATCGTCCGGCATGATCGTGAACTGACGGTCGTTCCAGTCACCAGCGTAAAGCTCGTTCGCGGTCGCGAGGTTCTTGAGGTTCGCGATCGACTGGGACACGAGGGCCTTGTCGCGGCCCTTTTGCACTGCTGGCAGGAGCAGTGCGATGAGGAGGGCGATGATCGACACGACGACGAGGAGTTCGACGATCGTGAAGCCGCCCTTGCGGTTCTGGCGAGTGATGATGCTGTTCATCGACTCTGCCTTTCTGCGGGAAAGTCCCGCGTTTGGCGCCTCTCGTCAGCGTGGTGGGTCTCGACCGCGGCCGCGTTGTTTGAACGCGGGTGCACTCCGCAGAGTGAGATTCCAGCTGTGCGCCGGTGTGGTGGCAGGCCGAAGACATGCAACGGCGGACCTGCCGGATGCCCGAGTCCTTGAGAGTGGACTCGGCGCCGTCAAGGAAAGAGTAACTCCTTCCGCGCGAGGGCAAGGCTGAGACGCCTGAAAAGATTGGGAAATCTAGAAGTCCGATGCGTGTGGCGGTCGCAGGCGGTCGCAGGCGGTCATGGCGCGTTGCGCGCAAACTCGCGCCAAAGTTGCGCGATCAGCGCGCGGCTCGCGTGCGCTGATTCGATGGTGGCTCGTTGGAGCGGTGGTCGTCGACGCCATGGGCTCGCGTCGCACGCGCTCGCACGGCACAATGCGCGCATGCGCATCGTCAGCACTTGGTCGTTTGGTCTTCGCGCGAATGAAGCCGCATGGCAGAAAGTTATCGCGCCAGTCATGGGCTCTATCGCTGCGCTTGACGCAGTGGAAGCGGCATGCGCGTACGCAGATGCCGCGAGTGACATCGATAGCGTGGGTTATGGGGGCCTTCCTGACGCCACTGGTCGCGTGAGTCTCGATGGTTGCGTGATGCTCTCGCCTGCACAGTGCGGGAGTGTCGCCGGACTCCGGCGCCATTTGCACCCCGTCTCGGTTGCGCGGCGCGTGATGGAGCGGACGCCACACGTCATGCTCGTCGGCGCCGACGCAGATCTCTTCGCGAACGCACAGGGCTTGAGTGAGTCGGAGTTGCTCTCGCCGGAAGCTCGCGCCACCTACGAGAAGTGGCTGCGTGAAGGGGGCGTCGTCGACCAAAGTCGTGACGCATCACTTGCGGTCGGATTGGGTTTCGACCCGTTGCGCCCGATGGATCGACGACATGGTTCTGACGGCCGACTTTTCGGCGGGGGCGAACTTCCGCCCGACGAAGCGCGCTGGCGCCATCACGACACGATCGGATGTTTGGCGCTCGATGCGAACGGTGTACTCGCGGGTGGATGCTCGACGAGTGGCACGCCGTTCAAGGTGCCGGGTCGCGTCGGTGACTCGCCGATCATTGGGCACGGGCTCTACGTCGATCCTGCGGTCGGCGCGGCGACCGCGACAGGTACAGGCGAACTCATCATGGGAATTTGCGGCGCGTTTCTCGCGGTTGAGTGCATGCGCCGTGGCGCATCGCCGCTCGACGCCGCGCGCGAAGCCGTTTCGCGCATCGCTTCAACCTATCCGCTCGAATCACATCACCAAGCGGCATTCCTTGTGATGGCGCGCGACGGATCGTTTGCCTCTGCGTCGCTGCGGCCTGGCTACCGCACATCGGTGCGCGATGCTTCAGGCGCACGCGCGCTTGAACCGGACTTTGTCGCGATTCCTGATGCGAGTGTCACGGAGCCGACGGCGTAGTCGCACCCGATCCCGAATCCGGCGCGTTTTCCGGCGTTTTTGACGGTGTCGCGGATGTCGCAGTTGCGGCGGGAACCGAAACGCCGGCCGCACGATCATTTGGCGGCGGCGGACTCATCGAGTCGACTGTGATCGGGTCGCACTTCTCGCCCCACGCGCGCACAACTTTGCCATCGCGCGTTTCGAACCACCAGCACGTTCGTTCGATCTTGTTCGCACTCGACGCCGCGAGCATGAAGAAGTACGAGCCTTCGGTGGTTCGCACGTCGCTGTCGTAACGCAGCACTTCGGCGCCGTCGGGAAGACACACACGATTTTGCGGCTCACCAAACGCGGCGATCAACCACTCGGTCGAAGTCTTGTTGTACTCAATCGCGCGCAGGGCACTTTCTGAGATCTGCGGTCCTGTCTCGCGCACAGTGCGACCTGATGTCACCAAGCAGCCAGAAAAGAGAGCAATCGCGGGGAGCGCGAGGATCGCTGCGGCAAAGCGCGGAGAAAGTTGGAAGACACCGACTGACATGCGGGAGAGGAAGTATAAGTGGCAGGGCGACGCATCCGCGCGCTTCTTCTCAACGAAACTCGGTGTTACCCAACTTTGCTGCCAGTTGCGCAGCCTCTGCCGTGTTGCGCAGCACTCTCAAGGATTCTCCATGAAGCTCTACACCCGCACTGGCGACGATGGAACGACCGGACTCTTCTCGGGGACGCGCGTCGCCAAGGACCATCCACGCATCGAGGCGTATGGCACGGTGGACGAGTTCAACGCGGTGATCGGCCTGGTGATGTCGTGTTGTCGCCCGAGTGATCCCTTCGAGGCGCGGCTGCTCGCGATTTTCGCGCAGGCGCAATCGAGGCTCTTTGATATCGGCGCCGATTTGGCGACTCCCGAAGGCGCGAACAACAGTTCGAAGATCGTGCGGATTGATGAAGGGCACGTCGACGAGGTCGAACGATGGATCGATGAAATCGACGGCGCGAATCCGCCGCTTCGCACGTTCGTGATGCCATCGGGTTGTGAGCTCGCGGCCCGCTTGCATCTCGCGCGCACTGTGTGCCGTCGCGCGGAGCGCCTGATGGTGTCGCTTGGTCAGCTCGAACCGGTCGGCGCGGGGCCGTTGCGATACATGAATCGCATGAGCGACCTGCTCTTCGCGATCGCGCGCCGCGCGAATCACGCAGCAGGTGTCGGCGACGTGCCATGGGTGCCGACGTCGCCGAAGTGAGAGGGCGTGATCCACGCCAGAGCGAGCAAGTTGCGAAGCAGGTTGCGAGCGCTTCGGACCGTTGCGGTCGCCGCTGCGGCGGCTCCCTTTGGCGTGAATCACCCTCGCGCGAGCGCTCAAACACGACGTATCCCAGCCCGCCGCGATTCACTCGCGGCGAGGCGTGCCAGAGCGAGCGCTTCGGACTGTCGC
>JBEIJG010000115.1:0-8337 GCA_040380385.1 Phycisphaeraceae bacterium
CCTCGTGGTCATCGGAAGTGGCATCCGCGTGAGCCGCTGACAGACCGACCCAAGAATTCGCCAGTCCTTCGCCGCCAAACCGCTGCCCTCGCCTCCGCGACACCCGTCCGAGGCGGGGGCAGCGTCTTTTTGACGCGCACTTCTTGCCGATGAAAGGCCAAAGCGGCCTTGATGATTCTCTGCAGGCGCAACCCTTGCGCGGCCGACAATGCCATGTCGCGAGAGCTCGTTGGATAGGACGTCCGACGCTCGCGACCGAGAGGCCATCAGGCGGAGCCTGAAGAAAGCCCATCATGCCCGACAATTCCACCGATGCATCGCTCAACGCAACCGGCACGGCGCCTTCGCCGATCGGTCTCCCCGACTTCGGCCCTCCGTCGGCAGGCGGGGGCGCGGTGAGCGGCATCGGACTTCTCGGCGATGTTTCGCTTCAGGTTCGCATCGAACTCGGCCGCACGCGCATGCTTGTCGAAGACGTGCTCAAGCTGAACGCCGACTCGGTGGTCGAACTCGATAAAGCCGCTGGTGACCCCGTGGACATCTACGTCAACGGCCGTCGCATCGCGCGCGGCGAAGTTCTCGTGCTCAATGAGAACTTCTGCGTCCGTGTCAGCGAGATTCTTGAGCCGATTGAGGCGTAACTCGGATTGAACGTGGGAGGTGAAGCCTGAAGAGGCAAGCACCTCCGAATGCAAACGTGTGCGCCGAAATCGGAAGCAAGAAGGACCGGAAGGATTCTGGTCCAACGCACAACAGTGAACTCGCGACGAAGCCAGGATGGCCATGCCGATCGCACTCTTTCGCAAACTCACACTCGCAGCGTTGGTGACGACCAGCGTTTTCTCCGTGTCGCTCACGGCACTTCTCGCAGCTTCTCCTGCGCGTGCTGACGACGCCGTTGTGGTTGGCACGAACGCTGCGCCTGTCGCTTCCTCGTCGACCGCCCCAGTGGCCCCAGTGGGCCCAGCGACGACGCCAGCCCGCTCGCTCGCGGCCTCGCTCCCACGCGAAACCGAAACGGCCACTGGCGACTTCGGCTCACTCGCCGAAGGTGCGCGTGAACGCGGCTTCTTTGGCGAGATTCTTCCAACAGCCGCCGCGCTCGGTGGAACGCTTCTTGTCATTGTCCTCACACGCAGCGTCATCAAGCGTTTCGGCGGACAACTTGGCCCTGGCAAGCGTCCATCGGGCGTCGTCGAGATCCTCGCGCGTTACCCCGTCGCGCGTGGGCAGCAAGTGGTGCTTCTGAAGGTTGGCCGTCGCGTGCTTGTTGTCCACCAAGGTGCGCAGGCGATGCAGACGCTAAGTGAATTCTCTGAGGCGGATGATGTTGCCGACCTCATCACGCGCTGCGAGGCGGGTGCGAAGAACGCGAAGGATCCAACGCGCGATTTCTCCTTCGATGCGCTGCTCCGCACCGCGGGTAAGTCGTTTGACGAAGAGACGGGTTCTGGCCGCGCCGCGCGCATTGATCCGCGTGACGCACTTCCCGCGGTTATGCGCGGCGCCGAGATTGAAACTGTGGATCTCACGCGAGCCCGCAAGAACACGCGCGGCGGAGGTTCGCGATGATTGCGCTCCTCGCCCAAGCAGCACCAGCACTCGACTCCTTCAATCCGATCGGAGTCCTTGAGGATGCGTCGAAGAATGTGCCGGGCTTCGAGGGCGGGCTCTCGAGCGCACTCAACATCGTCTTGTTGCTGACGGTTCTTACCGTCGCGCCCGCGATTCTCATCCTCTGCACGTGCTTCACGCGCATGGTGGTGGTGCTTGGCCTCCTGCGTCAGTCGCTCGGAACGCAAACGCTGCCGCCGTCGCAAGTCATCGTTGGGCTCTCGGTGCTTCTCACCGCGGTCGCCATGGCGCCGACGTTTGGGCGCATGTGGGACGAAGGCCTCGGGCCGTATGCGCGCGGCGAACAGAAAGACCAAATGGTTGCGTGGGAAGGCGCGAAGAAGCCGCTCCGCGAATTCATGATCGCGCAGATCGAAGCAACGGGCAACGTGCCGACCGTGATGATGATTCTCGAGCATCGCGGCGTCGACACGAGCGAACCTGAGCAGTTGACGTGGGAGAAGGACGTCGACCTCTTGACGTTGGTGCCGTCGTTTGTCCTCTCTGAACTCAAGACGTCGTTTCTCATCGGATTCCGCATCTATCTCCCGTTCCTCGTGATCGACATGGTGATCTCGAGTCTGCTCGTGTCGATGGGCATGATGATGCTTCCGCCAGTGCTTGTTTCGCTGCCGTTCAAGCTGCTGCTCTTCGTCCTCGTCGACGGATGGACGCTTGTCGCAGGCTCGCTGCTCACCGGCGTCATGGCGCCACTTGGAGGTGGATGATGGACGGCATGCTCGACGTACAAGCGCTTGATGTGGTGCGCGAGACGTTTCTCCTCATCCTGCTCATCTCGGCGCCCATTCTCGTGGTCGGCCTTGTGGTTGGTCTCGTCGTCAGCATCTTCCAAGCGGTGACGCAGATTCAAGAGCAGACGCTCGTCTTCGTGCCCAAGATCCTCGCGATGGTCGCCACGACCGTCGCGCTCTTCTCTTGGATCGCGATGAAGTTGATGGAGTTCTCCGCAGAAATGTTCATGTGGAGCCCAGTCACAGGTACGTGACGGGCCCGAGACGGACACGAGACGGGAACAGCACACAACACACACCTCGCACCATGTCTTCGATCGACGCACTCTCCCAACACCTCGTTCCTGCAACACTCGTGGTTGCGCGGGTTGGTGGCGTCGCGATTCATGGGCCGATTCTCTCGTCGCCCGCGATTCCCTTGCGCATCAAGGGACTTCTGGTCGCCGCACTGGGATTGGCGGTGTATCCATCGGTCGCAAGCACCGCGACGATGCCTCATGAAATCTCGCTCGGCGCAGCGCTTCCGCTCCTCGTGATCGAGGTTGGAATCGGCGCCTTCATCGGATTCATGGCATCGCTGCCGCTGCTTGCCGCGCAGTTCGGTGGCTTGGCGATGGGCCAACAAATCGGGCTTGGTTTCGCGCGGTTCTACAACCCCGCGATTGGTGAAGAATCCGACGCGCTTGAGCAGATTCTGTTCTTCCTCACGCTCGCAACGTTCCTTTCACTCGGCGGGCTTGAATCGATGTTCTCTGCGGTCGTCGGCAGTTTCGCCACGATTCCCGCGGGAGCTGTCCCCGCGATGCTCGCGGGCGAAGGCGGATCATCGCCGATTGCGGTGTTTACGGGCGGGATGTCCGCAGCGTTTGAACTCGGGCTGCGCGTCGCCGCGCCGCTTCTTGCGATTGTTTGCCTCGAAACCGTGGTGATGGGTTACCTCTCGAAGAGCGTGCCTGCGCTCAACGTGATGTCGATCGGGTTTCCATTGCGCATTGTCGTTGGCCTCGGCGTGATCGTGGCATCGCTCGCAGCGATTGATGAAGCACTCGTCGATGGAACCACAGGAGCGATTGAATCGCTCCTCGTTGCAACCACCTCCGAAGCGGCGACCGCCGGGGGAGGTGCCTGATGTCAGAAGATCTCGGCGAACGTACCGAAGACGCAACCCCGAAGAAGCGTCGGGAAGCACGCGAAGAGGGCAACATCGCGCGCTCGAATGACGCCGCAAACGCGATTCTCCTCCTCGGCGCGATTCTCGTGCTCGCTTCCTCGATGAAGCCGTTCCTTGGGACGCTCGCTGCGCTTCTCGAGAAGTCGCTTGCGGGCGACGCGATTGGTTCTGGCATCCGCGTCGAAGAGATCGCGCCGCTTGTCATTCCGATGGCGGTCGAAGGCGCGTGGGCGGCACTCCCGGTCATCGTTGGCGCCACGGCGATCGCGATTCTCGCGCATCTCTGGCAAGTCGGCTTCCTCATCACGACAAAGCCGCTTGAGCCGAAATTCGAGCGGCTCGACCCGACGAAGGGATTCGGTCGCATCTTCGGCGCGCAAGGCGCGATCAAGACCGCGATGGACGTACTGAAGGTGGCGCTCGTCGGTTGGATTGCGTGGAGTTTGGCGGTGGGTGTATTGCCTCAAATCGTCGCGCTGCCAGAACTCGGTGTCCTCCGCGGTTTCGAGGAGATCGGCGCGATTGGCCTCAATCTCGCGGTCCAGATTGGTTCCGCGCTGCTTGTCCTTGGCCTTGCGGATTACGGCATCCAATGGTTCAAGCACGAGCGCGACCTGCGCATGACGAAGCAGCAGGTCAAAGAAGAGTTCAAGGAGTCGGACGGCAATCCCGAAGTGAAGCGTCGTCGCATGCAGATCGCGCGACAGCTCGCAATGCAGCGGTTGCAGACGTCGGTTCCAAAGGCCGACGTGATCGTCACGAACCCCGAGCACATTTCGGTCGCGATTCAATACGACCCCACGACGATGCAAGCGCCGCGCATCGTCGCGATGGGCGCCGACAATCTCGCGATGCGTATTCGGCAGATCGCGACGAAGCACGGCATTCCGATCGTCGAGCGCAAGCCGCTCGCCCGAGCGCTGTATGCCAACGCCAAGGTTGGGCAAGAGATTCCTGCGGACCATTACAAGGCGGTCGCGGAAATCCTCGCCTATGTCTACCAACTGAAGGGGAAAGCAGTCGCGTGATGGCGGCTGCAGAGATGAACGTCCGCAACTCAAGTTCGTGGTGCGGCATGTGAAAGAGTACGGAACGAACGATGGCAACAACTATGGCACGAGCGAACGCAGCCCCAACCAACGATGGCATTCCGCCGATCTTCCACGCGATCGCGCGCAACAGCCACCTCATCGTTCCGATCTCGTTCCTCTTGCTTGTGGCAGTCCTCGTTGTGCCGCTGCCGACGATGGTGCTTGACCTCTTGCTCTGCATCAACATCGCGATCGGCGCGATCGTTCTGATGACGACGATCTACATGCGGAAACCGCTTGATTTCAGCGTGTTTCCCGCACTTCTCCTCGGAACCACCCTCTTCCGACTCGTGCTCAACGTCGCTTCCACGCGTCTGATTCTCTCCATCGATTCGAAGGATCCGTCGACCGCGACCGCTGCTGCGGGCCACATGATTCAAGCCTTCGCGAACTTCGTCGCCGGCTCGAATGCCGTCGTCGGTGCGATCATCTTCGTCATCCTCGTGATCGTGCAGTTCGTCGTGATCACCAAGGGTGCCACGCGCATGTCGGAAGTTGCCGCGCGATTCACACTCGACGCAATGCCAGGCAAGCAAATGGCGATCGATGCGGATCTTTCCGCAGGCACCATCGATGAGAAGACCGCGCGCGAGCGCCGCGACGAAGTCTCTCGCGAGGCCGATTTCTACGGTGCGATGGACGGTGCGTCGAAATTCGTCCGCGGTGACGCGATCGCCGGCATCATCATCACGCTGATCAATGTCGTCGGCGGTTTCGCCATCGCGAAGTTCCAACTCGGATGGACCGCATCCGACGCGATGAAGACTTTCATGCTGCTTGCGATCGGCGACGGCCTCGTCTCGCAATTGCCCGCATTCCTCGTGGCGATCGCTTCCGGTCTCATCGTCGCGCGTGCTGGCGGCGGCAAGACGGTTGGTGAGGAAATCCCGAACCAACTTGCTTCGCAGCCGATGGCCCTCTACCTGATCGCGGGCTTCCTGTGCATGCTCGCATTCACGCCGCTTCCAACGGTGCCACTCGTCGGCGCAGCTCTCTTCCTCGCGGGAACAGCCTACGCCATGCAGTGGATGGCGAAGAAGCGGGGGATTGGCGAAGCGATGCGGGCTCGCGACGAGGCTGCGCGCAAGCCGGTCGAGCCGCCGAAGGTCGAGGAACTCCTCTCGGTCGACACGCTCGAACTTGAGGTTGGTTACGGCGTGGTTGGCCTCGTCGACGCCTCGCGCGGCGGCGACCTCCTCGATCGGATCGCGGGGATTCGCCGTCAACTCGCAACGGAACTCGGGCTCGTCATGCCGTCGGTTCGTATCCGCGACAACATGCAACTCGATCCGAACGAGTACCGCGTCAAGATCCGTGGCGCGGTCGTGGCGACAGGCATGGTCTACCCAGAGCTCCTGATGGCGATGGACTCGGGCTTCGCCCACGGGCAGCTTGAGGGCATTCAGACGAAGGAACCCGCCTTCGGCCTCGAGGCGACCTGGATCGAGCGTTCGCTCCGTGATCGCGCGGAGAGTTCAAATTGGACGGTCGTCGACGCGACGAGCGTCTTGGCGACGCACCTCGCGGAACTCGTCCGCCTCCACGCCGACGAATTGCTCACCCGTGAGGAGGTTTCGAACCTCATCGCGCAACTCAAGCAGAAGACGCCAAAGCTCGTCGAGGATCTGATCCCCGCGATCGTCAAGCCGAGCGACCTCCAGAAGATCCTCCAAGCACTGCTTCGAGAGCGCGTTGCGATCCGCGACTTGGAAACTGTGGTCGAGACGCTCGCTGAGTGGATTCCGCATACGAAGGACCACGATGTGCTCGTCGAATACGTGCGAAACGGCCTCCGCCGCGCCATCTGCGCGCAGTACAGCGAGGTCGATGAACGTGGCCGCGCACGACTCCGTTGCGTCACGATGGACCCAGCGCTTGAGGACACGATTTCGGGCTACATCGATCGCAACCCGTCGGGCACGACCTTCACCATTCCGCCGCAGCTTGCGAACCGCATCGCGCGCTCGGTTGCCGAGACGGCTCGGCCACTTTCCGACGCCGGTCGGCGCATCGTGGTTCTCGCGTCGCCCTCGGTGCGCGCTCAGGTGCGGCAGATCCTTGAGCCGCACATTGCGGAGTTCGCGGTCCTCGGGTACAACGAAGTGGTTCGAGGAACCGATGTCGAAAGCGTCGGGCTTGTTCAGCTCACTGCTGCCCCCGTCCCACAAGCGGCAGGCGCGGCCTGAACGAATCCGTGTTGCGTCCGCATGGCCGAGGATTGTTCTGTCTGATCCTTCAGCATCCATGTTGAGCGCGATCGTGTGTGCGATCGTGTGCTGGATCGTGTGCATGATCGTGGCGTACGCCTGAAACAAAGGTCCCTCCATATTGGTTGTTGGGGAGTGCTGTGTGATTTCGAGCGATCCGACAGGAGGTCGGACGCCTGATGATGCGAGGATCACCGCCCGCATCGAGTGAGCTGCGGCGATGGCCGCGAATGCCAGGAGGGCAGCTTTGAAGCTCAAGACCTATCAGGCTTGGACCATGTCGGAAGCGCTTGCCTTCGTGAAGAAGGATCTCGGCGCGGATGCGGTCATCCTGCACACTCGAACTTTTGAGCGCGGTGGATTCTTCGGCTTCGGCCGAAAGGCGGTTGTCGAGATCACGGCAGCGCGTGCTGCAGACATGCCCAAAGGTGAGCAGGCGCGCGGCGAAGGCGAGAAGGCTGATACGGCGACTTCTGAACGTCGTGGCGCATCGCGAGGGTTCAAGTCCGCGACGCTGGCCGCGCCGGGTTCGTTGGTTGCTACCACCTCAAACGCCTCGAACGGATCTGCCGCTGCAGGCGCATCGCTCGCCGCCCGAGCAGCCAAGCACGAAGTCGTGCAGATTTCCGCAGCGGCTCGTGCGTATGGCGCGGCGTCGGAGATCGGCAAAGTTGGAAGCGCTGGGTTGACGCGTAGCGACGCTGCGAACGCGGGCGGTGCATCAGGAGCGAGCGTGAGCCCACTCTTGAACACTGGCTTGCACACTGGCATGAACACTGGCATGAATCCAGGCGTGAATACTGGCATGCCACTCGATATGGATGCCGAACGCGAGAAAACGCGGCGACTCGCGCAAGCGATGGCCATTCAGCTAGAGAAGCAGACGAGCGAGCGCGCGAATGCCGCGCGCAACGAGCGCGCGACGGGTGCAGCTGCGCGCGCGACGGGTGCAGCTGCGCGCGCGACGGGTGCAGCTGCGCGCGCGACGGGTGCAGCTGCGCGCGCGAGCGAATCCGCCTCCAAGCCCGCGAGTGCCTTTGGTACACCGTCCAGTGCGCGCATCGCTTCTCCTGAGATTGGAGTTGTGACCACGGAACCTGTTGGCCCTGCCCAGCGGTTCGTGCTCGTTCCCGAAGTTCGAACGATCGGAGCGAACAGTGGTGGCGCGGGCGCGACGGTCGCGCGCTTGCAGACGATTGCGGTTCCAGCACCGCAGATCGCGTCGGCTTCTCCAGTATTGGCCTCTCCCGTTTCGACTTCTCCCGTGTCGACTTCTCCCGTGTCGACTTCTCCCGTGTCGGCCTCTGCATCAGCGACGGCAACGCGTGTCGATGTCGTGAAGGCCGCGAGTCACGCCGCGCCATCCTCAGTTTCCCGAACGGCTGACGCCGCAGAACCCGCGCCCGCGACGGAGCGTCGGGAGTTGGACACGATTTCCGCATTCGTCGGTCGCTTCCTGCGCGACGGAAGCGGTGAACCTCTAGGCACGGCCGTCGAGACGA
>JBEIJG010000116.1:0-8326 GCA_040380385.1 Phycisphaeraceae bacterium
GCGGCGGGCGAAGCGGGTGGTATCACCCAGTCGACGCGCGCGTTCTGCGTGCCAGTCAAGTCGGGCGATGTCGATCGCATGGTGACGTTCATCGATACGCCAGGCCACGAAGCGTTTACGTCGATGCGTGCGCGCGGCGCGAAGGTGACCGACATCGTCGTGCTCGTCGTGTCGGCGGTTGACGGCGTCATGCCGCAAACGATCGAATCGATCCAGCACGCGAAGGCGGCCGGTGTTCCGATCGTGGTCGCGATGAACAAGATCGATCGCCCTGATGCGACCGAGCCCAACATTCGTCGTTTGCTCGGCCAGCTCGCCGAGCACGGCCTCAATCCGGTCGAGTGGGGCGGCGATACGGAAGTCATCAAGACAAGCGCGACGCGCGGTGACGGCATCGAGGAACTCCTCGCGATGCTCGATTACCAAGCGGAACTCCTCGAACTCAAGGCCGACTTCGGTGGCATGGCGCGAGGCACGGTCCTCGAAGCATCGATCGAAGAAGGTCGTGGTCCGGTGGCGCGCGTGATGGTTCAAGAAGGCCGCCTCAAGAAGGGCGACTTCATCGTCATCGGTCGCGGTTACGGCCGCGTTCGTGACATCATCAACGATCGCGGTGAGCGCATCACCGAAGCGTTCCCCTCGACTCCTGTGGCGATCTCCGGCATCGATGAGCTCCCTGACGCGGGCGACAAGGCCTTCGTCGTGCAGTCGATTCGCGCCGCGGAAGAAGCTGCGGAAGAGCGACGTCGTATCGACCGCGAGCGCGAACTCGCGGCGCCGAAGATCACGCTCGACAACATCTTCAAGCACCTCGAGAAGCAGGGCCGCAAGGAACTCGCGCTCGTCGTCAAGGGCGATGTCCAGGGCTCGGTCGAAGCGCTCAAGGCGATGCTTTCGAAGCTGCCGACCGAAGAGGTCGTCGTCAGCGTCAAGAGCGCGTCGGCAGGCGGAATCAACGAGTCCGACGTCACGCTCGCCGAGGCAACGAAGGCGATCATCGTTGGTTTCAACGTCACGTCGAGCGGCAAGGCTCGTCAGTTGGCCGAGTCGAAGGGCATCGAGATCCGACTGTACGAAGTCATCTACGACCTCATCGACGACGTCACGAAGGCTGCGCGCGGCATGCTGGCACCCGAGCTCAAACTCGAGGTCCTCGGTCACGCAGAAGTGCGTCAGGTGTTCAAGATCTCGAAGGTCGGCGCGATCGCTGGTTGCTATGTCACCGATGGCGTGGTCGAGCGCAATGCGCAGATCCGCGTCACCCGCGATGGCATCGTCATCGAGAAGGATCGTCGTCTCGAGCAGCTCAAGCGCTTCAAGGACGATGCGAAGGAAGTGCGCGCTGGTACCGAGTGCGGCATGAAGATCGTGGGCTACGACGACATCAAGGTCGGCGACGTCCTCGAGTGCTACAAGACCGTCACGGTGTCGAGAAGTTGAATCGAGGGGGGTTGTTCGTGATGGCTTCTCGACGCGACATGCATGAAGATGACGGTGAACACCCGAGTGAACGTTCGGGTGAACGCCACCGCGATTCCCACGCTGGTCCTTCAGGACCAGCGAAGGGGCCGCGTCGGCGTGATCCGAATGCGGGGCTTCCGCGCGATGGCAAATTCGCAGGGAAATCTGCTGCGAAGCCTGCTGGAAAGAGCGCTGCTGCGAGGCCCACGCGCTTGCGTGGTCCACTCGGCGACGAGATGCAGCGCACGGATCGCCCCTTGCAAGTCGCGGGTGAGATTCGTCGTGCCGTCCAAGCCGAAATCGCACGCGGGCTGAATGACCCGCGTGTGCAGGGCTTGGTCTCAGTGACTGACGTCGAGTTGACGCCTGATCTCGCGCAGGCGCGTATCAAGGTGTCGGTGCTGCCTGAGCAGAAGGCGTCGCTCACGCTGTCAGGGCTCCGCGCGGCTGCCGGATTCTTGCGTCGTCGCGTGATGGACGAAACGCGCATTGGTCGCGTGCCAACATTGGTCTTCGAGGTCGATGAGCGCTTCAAGCGCGAGGCGGCACTCGATTCCGCGATTCGATCGACGAGCGGCTCTGCTTCGGCGGAGTCGACAGCGTCGGCGATTCCGGTTGATGAAGATGAAGGGGACGGGAAGGAAAGGCCGGAGGACAAGACACGATGAAGGTCGAACTCGTCCGTGCGCCCAAGTTTGGGGCCATTCTCCGCAAGCACAACAGCGCGCTGGTACTCGGCGAGACGCCGGTCTTACCAGGGCACGAGGCCAACGATCCACTTGCGATCTTGTTGACCAACTTCTTGCTTTGGGAAAGCACGCCGAAACTCGCGGAGGAGGCGCTTGGCCGACTCTCGAGGCTCGTCGTCGACGCGAATGAACTGCGCGTGATGCTCGAGCGGGAAGTCATCGAGACGATCGGTGAGAAGTATCCGTTCGTCGAGGAGCGTGCAGCGCGGCTTCGCGCGACACTCAACGACGTTTTCCGTCGGCAGCACCGAACGTCGCTCGATCATCTGCGGAATCTCTCGCGCAAGGATCAGCGTGCGTACCTCGATGGTCTCGCGGACATTCCGCCATTTGTGGCTGGCCGCACGGCGGTGGTCGCGTTCGAGAATCCTTCGCCCATCATCGATGACTCGATGGTTGAGTTGCTCGTTCAGCAAGACGCGGTCGATCCGACGGCAACGACTCCAGACGTCGCCGCGTGGATCGCAAAGCACCACAAGATCGAGGAGTACCTCAAGGTCTCTGGCGCGCTCGACGCGATGAAGCGTGAGGCCATCGGCGCGGGCGGCAAGAACACGCTGAAGTTCCGTTCGGCGTACCTCGCTCGTCACGCGGGTTTCCGCGCCGCTGTGGAAGCGGAGAAGGCGCGCATCGAAGCCGAGAAACGTGCAGCGATCGAAGCTGCCGAGCGCGAAGTCGAAGAACGTCGGCTTGCGGAGATTGCGCGCGAAGAGCAGCGCATTCGCGAGAAGAAGGAAGCCGAAGAAGCGCGTGTTCGTCAGCGCATCGAACGCGAAGCCGCTCGTGTCGCTGCGATCGCGCAGCGCGAAGCGGATCGCATCGCGCGCGAAGAAGCGAAGCGTGCGGCCGAGGCTGCGCGCATCAAGGCCGCCGAAGATCGTGAAAAGGCGAAGGTTGCTGCTGAGGCTGCGCGAGCGAAGGCGCAGGCCGAACGCGACGCAGCACGCGAAAAAGCACGTATCGCCCGTGAGAAGGAACTTGCGAAGAAGCAAGCAGAGCGCGAAAAGCTCGAAGCCAAGCGCATCAAGATCGAAGCGAAGCGGAAGCAGCTCGAATTGAAGCGAAAGCAGCTCGAGGCGAAACTCGAGGCGAAGCGCGAGGCAAAGCGTGCCGCGGAGCGTGCGAAGGCTGAAGCGAAACGTGCACGCGAAGCTGAGAAGAAGTTGAAGGCCCAGCGCCTCCTCGCCGAAGCGAAGGCGAAGAAGGACGCTGCGCAGAAGGCTCAACTCGCAAAGCAACTTGCAGCGAAGAAGGCAGCCGAGAAGAAGGCTCTCGCAAAGAAAGCGGCTGAGAAGAAAGCCGCTTCGCAGAAGTCTGCCAAGAGCAAGAGTTCGAAGCAGGCCTCTAAGAAGGTTTCGAAGCAAGCCACCAAGCAAATCCCGAAGAACACCACCCGCAGCACCGCGAAGTCGAGTGCAACCTCGAACAAGAGCGCGAACAAGAGCGCGAACAAGAGCGCGAACAAGAGCGCGAACAAGACCGCGAACAAGACTGTGAACAAGACTGCGAACAAGACTGCGAACAAGACTGCGAATAAGACTGTGAAGAAGTCTGCGAAACAGAGCGCGCCGAATGCTTCGAAAAAGAAGTCGAGTGCGAAAGTGAACGCGAAGGCGAGTAAGAAACCGATGCGCGGGAAGCGCAAATGAGGCAGACGCGCGGAACGTGGGCGACTTCTCACATGAATGGTCGCGCTTCACCTCTTCCTCATGCGCGTCAAGATCGTGCGCATCACGCGATTTCCACCGCCGGTCATGCCGTGAGCACGCGATCGCCCCGTCCGTTCGTTTCAATCGCCCTCTTGGCAAGCGCGGTCGCATTGTCGGCTTGCTCGGCGCGCCAGCCAACGGAGCCGTCGCAGGTTCGCAGCGACCAGCCGGCTGAAGCCGGCGATTCCTCGACGGGGAACACCGAAGCGCGCACGACGGAGCGCTCCCTGCGTGCGATGCCAATGCGCGTGCCCTTACTTGTGGGCACGTTTCCAGCGAGCACGTTTCCAGCGAGCACGTTTCCAGCGAGCACTCAGGTCCCCGCAAGTGTGGGGACGGGTTCAAGCACGACGGACGCTCTTCACACACCCATCACGAGTCTCCGCGCGACACTTCCGCCGAAGCAGGATGTCGAACCGTTGCCGCGCGACGTGACTCGATTGCTCTCTGTCGCGGCAGATGCAATCGGTAAGAACAATCTTCAAGCGGCGCTTGACGCGACCGAAGAAGCAGAACAACTCGCGCCCGACCGTGTGGAGCCGCTCGAAATTCGGCTTGTTGCGTTGCTTTCGCGTGGAGGATCGGGAGATGTGCGAACGGTTCTCGATGCGATTTCTGCGCGCGATCCGCGCAATGCCGTGGGTATTGCATTTCGCGGTCTCATCGCCGCGCAAGCCGGTCGTGATGCCGAGGCACTTGCGCTCTTTGCGCTCTTCATCGGCGAAGGTGCGATCGAGCGACGCGGAGTCGCGATCCCACTGCCAACGGAGCCGGGTGAACTCGAAGAACTTGCCGCCGCATGTGCGTTGCGACTCGGGTACGCCGATGCAGCGCTCTCGGCAATCGCGGAAGCAAAGCGTGCGCGCGCAACCGACGGCAAGGCACTGCGCCGGATTGGGCTGTTGGAAAGCGACGCACTCGTCATGCTCGGTCGCCGAGATGAAGCGTGCGTGATCTTGCGTGGACTGATTCCCGTGGAAAGCGCGCTTGCAGCTTCGGAAGATACGGAGGCGAAGCTCGCGCCAGCAACCGACGCAACCGCCGCAAGTGTGCGTCCGCTCGACGAAATCGCCATGCTCGCGTTGCTGCGCTTGGATCTCATCGAAGTGGAACGCGGTCGCGTCGCGGAGCGCCTGCGTGATGCGCTGAGCGCGCGTCAGCTTGCGGAGCGCTCCGATTTTGCGCTCTGGCGCGTCACGCGCTTGGCGGAGATTGCGCAGCTTGCGCCATCCGCAAGTGATGCATCCACGCTCGATGGAACCAATCTGGGTGCGCGCGAAACCTCCGCTTCATCGAGCGCGGTCGCCGCAACGGAGCAAGTTGGGCGGCGCGAGTTGCTGCGTCTCATGCTCAGTGACGGGACCCTCACCCGTTCGCAGCGGATGGAGCAACTCGAGCGCGTGCTCGCCAACTTCTCAGGGGGATTCGAGTCCTCAGGGGATTTCGAGCGCGATCCGATGGCGATGCGCTTCGCGCTGTGGCTCCTCGCGCGCGAAGATCTCGCGCGCGCGATCGATGTCGCGACTGAACTCGTCGCTGAAAAACCGTGCGCCATCGATGCAGTCGTCGCGGGGCTCCTTCTTGCGCCCGTCGATGTCGACCAAATCCTCTCGATCCTCGATCAGACGAGGCGTGGCGCAACGGCGGATGCCATGCGCAGCCGCGTACTCGCGCGCTTTGGGTTTGCAGATGAAGCCATCAGCGTGGCCGAGGCTGCGCGCTCGCGCGATCCAGCGTCGCTGCCGTTACTCGCAGCGGCTGCGCTGGCGGCAGCAGAAGCGAGCGATGTCACGATTCTCGGTGAGGTTGATGAGGTTGCGGGTGGGCGCGACTCTGTGCTCGCTCCGATTCTCGCGCGCGCGTGGATGCTCGTCGGCGATGAAGGCCGCGCGAACGATCGAGGTGGCAGCGGCGGTGGCAGCGGCGGTGGGAGTCTCGCATCGATACTCGCCGCGAACCGCTCTGAGGATGCCGTGCGACTGGAAGTGACCGGCCGTGCAGCGCTTTCGAGTCGGCTTCCATTTGCCGACGAGTGTCTCGCGCTTGCTGCTGAAATTGACCCCTTCGACGACGCGCTCGATCCGCTTGCGCAGCGGCTGACTGCTGTTGAAAGCGCGGGTGAAAGAACTGGTCAGAGTGCGTCGGTGCTGAAGCAATGGGCCGATGCGGCGGTTGCCACGTCTCCTGCAGTTCCAACGCGGCGCAAACTCGGGCTTCTCCTCGCGTTCAACGCGGGTTCAGTGACGCGTCCGACGGAGATTCCGCCTGCGCCGCTCGGCGCGCGATTCGACGCGCTGGTGCTCGCACCGAGTTCTCTGCGGCTCACATCGACGTTGGCGGCGCAGCGCGCTCGGCCCCAAACCATTGATGCGCAGGCTGCTGTCGCACAGACGTTGATCGCGACCGGTGACGTCGCGGGCGCAGTTGTGATCCTCGAGCGTTGTTCGCGCAGTGCATCGGTCGAAGGAAACTCGCGAGCGATTGGAGTCTTGCTCGCAACCGCTGCGGAGATCGCAAAGCGCGAGCCCGCAAGAGCCCGCGATATGTCACGCACCGCCGAGGCACTCTTGCCGCGACTCGGTCGTGCGACGAGTGGTGACATGTTGGCGGCGATGCGGTTGGCGATCGTCGCGCGGAGTGATGAGACGACGCTCGAGCGACTCGCCGAGCGACTCGCGCGGGCGTCGCGTCCACTCACCGTCGCCGATACGAACGGCTGCCTCGAACTCCTCGACGGCGTGCGTCGGGTCGACGACGATCCGTTCCCCGCTGCGCTCCTCGCCGATGCGATCGCGCGTGATACCCGTGCAGAGGCGGACGCGCGCCGCCGCATTGCGCGTGCGTCGATCGCGCTCGGTGCATTGAGCGGAGGCTGGTGGCAGCGGACCGAGTCGCTTCTGCGTGATCTTGCAAGCGAGCGTATCGAAGTCTTCGTACGCGCCAGCGACAAGCCTTCGGCGAATGTCGATGGTTCGACCGCGGTCGTCGGCACCGGTGGCGCGGTTGATCTCGGTCGACAGTTCGTCCGCGCCGCAGATGCCCACGCGCTCATCGGTGATGAACTCGGGAGCCGTCGACTTCTTGAGCGTGCGGTCTTCATCGAGCCCGTTTCCGCCGAGGCGCAGAACAACCTTGCATACTTCGTCGTCGATCGCGGCGCCGTAGACGAAGCCACGATCGCCATGTCGCTCGAGGCGCTTGCGAAGGCGCCCGACAATCCCTCGATCCTCGACACGGTCGGCGTCCTGCGCTATCGGCAGGGTCGATTGCGTGATGGAGCCGACGGCATGGGCGCCATCACGCTCTTCCGCCAAGCCTTGCGTATCCGCCCAGAGGATCCATCGCTCGAGACGCTCGACCACCTCGGTGACGCGCTCTGGCAAGACGGTGACCAACAGGCCGCGATCCGCTGCTGGCAGCAGGTCGGGCAAGTGGCGCAACTTCGCTATCCGCCGCAAGAGATTGCGAAGAATCTCGTCGAGTTCCAGCGCCGCGAATTTGGACTTGCGCTGCTCGAACCGGCGCCGCTGCTGCGGCGCTTGTACGGTCGCGTTGCCGACCGCGCGGCGCGTAAACTCGAAGAGGTCGCGCGCGGCGAGCCGCCATCGGTGAGGCCGATGACGCTGGAAGCTTCCGATGGAATCGAGACAGGGACGAACCGTTGATCACGTGTTGTCGGATGTTTGTCGTGGAGCGTTCGCCGCTTGTCTTGTGCCAGCCGTTGACCCACAGGAATTCCGCGTATCTTGCTGCGCGAAGGAGTTGAGTTTCCCTCATGGCTGGACACAGCGCTTGGAAAAACATCAAGCATCGCAAGGCCGCGGTCGACAAGAAGCGCGGCAAGATCTGGAGCAAGTGCTCGCGTGCGATCATCGTCGCCGCGCGCATGGGCGGCGGTGATCCGCAGTTCAATCCCTCGCTCCGCATCGCGGTCGACCTCGCGCGCGCAGCCAACATGCCGCGCGACACGATCGAGAAGGCGATCAAGAAAGGAACAGGCGAGGGTTCCGCGGAGCACTACGAGCCCGCGCGGTACGAGGGCTACGCGCCTGGCGGCGTCGCGGTCATCGTCGAGTGTCTGATTTCGAACTCCAACAAAGCGGCCGCTGATATCCGCGTGATCTTCGACAAGAACGGCGGCAAGATCGGCGTGCCCGGTTCCGTCGCGTTCAGTTTCTCGCAGAAGGCGCAGGTCATCGTCGAGGGCGGCAGCGAAGAGCGCTTGATGGAGGCGTGTTTCGAGGCGGGTGTCGAGGACATCCACGGCGATGGCGAGACGTTCCAAGTGCTCGGTCCGCCGAACAACCTGATTGCGTTGCGTTCGGCGGTGGAAGCAGCGGGCATGAGTGTCGATAGTGCCGAAATCGTGTGGATCCCCATGCAGACGGTGGAGGTCGATGCGTCGAC
>JBEIJG010000117.1:0-8322 GCA_040380385.1 Phycisphaeraceae bacterium
CACCTACCTCCTTCTTCTCGTACCTATCGCGGCGGCGGCAGCCGTATCGCTCGCTCCCTCGCGGACAGCAAAGTGGATTGCGACCTTCGGAAGCCTCACGGCATTCGTCGTCTCGCTCGCCTTCGCGTGGTCGTTTCCTGGCTGGACAGACGGCTCGATGCACCCTGCAGAAGCCGGCGTCGCGATCATGCCTTCCCTTGGGATCTCGCTCACGCTCGGTACCGACAGCGTCGGCTTGATGCTGATCCTGCTCACGACGTTCCTCATGCCGCTGGCGATGATCGGTTCGTTCACCGCCGTGACTGAGCGCGAGAAGGAGTATTACGGCTGGTTCATGCTGCTCGAAGCAGCGATGGTTGGCGTCTTCCTCGCGAAGGACGCGATCATGTTCTACACGGCATACGAGTTCACGCTCGTCCCGATGTTCTTCTTGATCTCGATCTTCGGCGGCAAGGATCGTCGCCCCGCAAGCATCAAGTTCTTCCTCTACACCTTCCTCGGTTCGGTCCTCACGCTCTCGGGCATCATTTACATCGCAGCGAACTACGCGAATGCGCACGGCGGTCAGTGGACCCTTGACCTCGCTGCGCTGGCGAACCACTGCTCGACGGCGATGGATCGCACGACCCAGTACTGGGTGTTCATCCTTCTGATGGCTGGTTTCGCGGTGAAGGTTCCGCTCTTCCCGGTGCACACGTGGCTGCCGCTCGCGCACGATCAAGCGCCGACGGCGGGCTCTGTGATCCTCGCGGGCACGTTGCTCAAACTCGGCACGTACGGCGTCTATCGCATCGCGCTTCCAACCGCGCCCGTCGGCGGCGTTGAACTCGACCAGTTCTTCGCGATTCTTTGCGTGATCGCGATCGTGAACACCGCGCTCATCTGCTGGGTGCAGAAAGACGCGAAGAAGCTGATCGCCTACAGCTCGGTCAGCCACCTTGGCTTCTGCATGCTCGGCCTTTTCGCGCTGAACCCACTCGGCGCGACCGGTTCGGTCATGTACATGATCAACCACGGCCTCTCGACTGGCGCGCTCTTCCTTTGCATCGGCATGATCTACGAGCGCTACCACACGAAGAACATGGATGAACTCGGCGGCCTCTTCAAGAAGATGCCCGTTTGGTCGTTCTTCATGGTGCTGTTTACGTTCGCGAGCCTCGGCTTGCCCGGACTCAACGGCTTCGTCGGCGAATTCCTCTGCCTCATGGGTTGCTTTATCGCCGAGCCAGGCGCGAGCAGCTACCCAGGGCTGCTCGGGCCGTGGTGGGCGTTGATTGCGGGTTCGGGTCTCATCCTCGCCGCGATGTACCTCCTCATCATGCTCGGCAAGTTGGTGTGGGGGCCGCTTCGCGAGCCACACGGTGACGGTCATGGTGATGCGCACGGCCACGGCGGCGCGCAGGACCACGGCGGCTCGCACGCCACACATGGTTCGACGCTGCCGCGCGACCTGAGCGCACGCGAAATCGGCATCCTTGTTCCGCTCGCCATTGTGTGCTTGGCGATCGGTTTCTATCCAAAGCCGATGCTGGAAGCGATCACCCCAAGCGCCGAGAAGGTGCTCGCGGGTTACCCCGCGTTGGTGACTGAGTATGCGGCGAATGGCTCGCTCCTCCCGGCGACCGCCGCTGGCGCCCCAGATTTAGCGATCAAGGAGGTTGCGATCGCGGATGTTGTCACCGCGACCGAGCCAACATCGCGCACGAACGAAGTGAATCAAACGCGCTGAGCGCGACCCGGAAAGCAACCGTCTCCCATGCCGGATACCACCATGATTTCCTCGCTGCTCGCCGCATCAAACATGTCGTCGAAGTTGACGCTGATTGCGCCTGAGATCCTGCTCTTCGTTGGATCAGTCGTCGTCGCGGTCCTCGGACTCGCGCGCTCGACGGCGATTCGTCGCGCCGTACCAACCGTCACCGCGCTCTTCCTGCTCGGCTCGATCGGCGTCACCGCGTACGTCTATCGCACCGACGCGGTCGAAACGAGCAACCTGCTGCTCCCGCAACTCGGCGGCTTCGTAAAGGCACTGATCGCCGTGATCGGCATTCTGCTTGTCATGATCGCTGGCCCTGCGATCGATCGCCGACTTGAAGAGGCGTTCGATTCGGGTGGCGCTGCGTTCGATCCGATCCGCGTCATGCGCGGTGAATACTTCGCGTTCTTCCTGCTCTCGCTCGCGGGCACGATGCTCATCGCAAACGCGAACGACCTCATCTGGCTCTTCCTCGCGATCGAACTTTCGAGCCTTCCGACGTACGTGATGGTCGCGGTGAGCCGCGGTAGCCGTCGCGCGCAGGAAGCCGCGGTGAAGTACTTCTATCTCGGCGCACTGTCGGCGGCGACGTTCCTCTACGGATTCGCGCTGCTCTACGGCGCTTCGGGCACGCTTGACCTCGCCGAGATGCGCGTGGTCTTCGCGAACATGCCGGAACTCCCAACACTTGCGATTCTCGGCGGCGTGATGGCGATCCTCGGTATCGCGTTCAAACTCGCGGCAGTTCCGATGCACTTCTACGCGCCTGACGTCTACGAAGGCGCTGGCTCACAGACGACGGCGTTCCTCGGCTTCATGCCGAAGATCGCGGGCGCGGTGGCGCTCATGGTGCTCCTCGGAGTCTTCTGGACGCCTGCGACCGACGCCTCCGGCGCGGCGACCGCGGTTCTTCCCAACGCGATTCTCGCGACGCTCTGGATGATCGCGGTGCTCACGATGGTGCTTGGCAACATCGGTGCGCTGCTGCAGCGCAACGTCAAGCGCATGCTTGCCTACAGCTCGATTGCACAGTCGGGTTACCTGCTGATCGGGATCGTGACCGGACCTGGCGCCGGCTACAACTCGATTCTCTTCTACCTGATTGGCTACGGCGTCATGAACACCGCGGTCTTCGCGGTGCTCGGCTCGCTCGAGCGACAGGGCGAAGAAGTCGAGACGCTCGACGACCTCTCTGGTCTCCGTCAGCGCCAGCCCGCGCTCGCGTGGATGCTTGCATTGAGCGCCATCGGCCTCATCGGTATTCCCCCGCTCATCGGCTTCTTCGGCAAGCTCGCACTGTTCGCGGCGGCGATCGACCACGGCCAAACGGCGCTTGTCATCATCGCTGCCGTGACGACCGCGGTCAGCGCGTTCTACTACCTGCAACTCGTTGCCGTGCCGATGCTCGGCAGCCCTACCGCGCGCACCGATGCGGTGCATGCGGTTCCAAGCTCTTGGCCTCGGATTGCGGCCGTCGTGTGCGGCGTTGGCGTGCTTGTGATGCCGCTTGCCATCGAACGGCTCGTGACTGCCTCGGGTGCGACGGAAGTGCCTACGACCGAGTCGATCGAGGCGGCGGCGGGTGCGGTGGAAACCGACGCGGTTGACGCTGCGGCGCTTCAGCCAGCCGCCACATCGACGGGCGCTGAGATCAGCGCGGAAATCGCTGCGCGCTGAACGGTCGCTTCGGCGAGGACGCCGCAGCAGGAACGCCGCGGCGCCTATGCGATCAGTAAGCCCATCAGCGACCCCATCAGCGACCCCATTAGCAACCACGGAACAACATCAAAAACAAAGACGTCCCGAGCAATCGGGACGTCTTTCATTTTGGAGCGCGACCGGCAGGAGTCGAACCTGCAACCCCGAGCTTCGTAGGCTCGTGCTCTATCCAGTTGAGCTACGGTCGCAACCGAGCGGCAAAGTATACAGAGTTCTGGGCAGACGTAAAGGGCCTCGCTCGGTGGACTTTCCGTGGTTTCGCGCCTGCTGACCTCTCCGCAGAAAGACGTGCGAAGGCTCAGCGGAGGCTCGGCGAAGGCTAACCCCAGGTTCGCGCGCGAAACGGCAGGATGATTCAGCAATCACCCCACGCTGCCAGAAGCACCGCAAGGTCGGCGGCGTCCACGCTGCCGGAACCGTCGATGTCGCCAACGCCAGCGGTACCCCACGCGCTGAGCAGGCCGGAGAGATCCGCTGCGTCGACCGCGCCGTTTCCATCAAGGTCCGCTGGGCACGGAGGCGGCGGTGGCAACTGCTTCTCAAAGGCACCACGATCGACAATCGGCGCTGTGCCTGATCCGGTGTCGGTGACGGTCGGGTCGTTGACGAATCGCGGATTGAGATCGAAGTCGGTCGTCACGCCTGCGGGCACCATGCTGTTCGAACCGGAATCAATCGCGGGTGACGCTGCCTGAAGGCGGAAGTCGCGAGCGGCTTGGTTCACGAAGAGCGGATCAACGTTGAGGTTCGCAGTGCCCGTCGCGCCACCTTGCACGATCGAGTAACTCACGGTGTTGGTGCCGCCGGAAGCCGAGATCTGATTCGCCGCCGTCGTGCCACCCGGACCCGTGTTCGCATACATGATGCAGTTCGAGAATGTCGACGAACCGCTCGTATTGATGATGCCGCCCGCGAGCGACGTCGCATTGTTTGCTACGAACGTCGAGTTCCGGGCCGTCACCGTGCCCGCGTTTCCAATCCAAAGTGCACCGCCACCACCAGTACCCGTCGCAGTGTTGCCCGTGAAGACGCAGTTGGTGTAGCGCGTTTGTGAGGTGCCGAAAGTTTCGCATGCACCCGCACGCGCCGCGGAATTCCCCTGGAACCAGCAGCGTTCAAAGGTCACCGTCGTCGTGTTCATGTCGAAGGCGCCACCGTACGAGCCGCCGACGTTGTTCTCGAAGCGGCAGTTCGTGAAGGTCGCGCCCGCTTGCAGGATGTATCCCGCACCGCCGCCGAAAGTGCAGCGATTGCCGGTGAACGTGCAGTTGCGGATGGTTGGGCTCCCTGAACCCGTCACGATGATGCCGCCGCCCTTGTCGTAGTTCGAGGCGGTCGCGCCGTTGGCGTAGCCGCCCTTGATGCTGAACCCATCAAGGATCGCCGTCGCAGTTGCCGCGGAACCAACGAAGACGTGATAGCTGTTGTCGGTGAGGTTCGCCGCGCCGTTGTCGTTGCCCAGAAGGTCGCCGGTCACGATGCACGGGTTCGCCACGAAGTCGCGTTGCGCGAGTTTCCCTTCACCGCCCGCAAAGCCGCCGTAGATCGCGACGCCCGTCTTGAGCGTCAGGAAGACGGTGCGCGATGTACCGGTCGTCGGCTTGTAGGTGCCGTCGGCAACCCAAATCTGGTCGCCCGAGACGCTCGCCGTGAGCGCTGCCGCGAGGCCGCCGACGCCCTGATAGGCATCCGCCCACGACGTGCCGTTGTTGGCGCCGGTCGTCAGATTGGCATCGACGTAGCGAACCGCCGCCTGCGCCGACGTGACAGTGAGGAAAAACGACGCGCACGCAGCGCTTGGAAACGCGGTAGTCTTGAGGTTCATAGGTTGAAAGAACGGGTTTACGGTCAGAATCGCTGCGCAACGCGTGAAGAAACCGCGCGTGTGCCGCAGGTCGAGCCCCGCGGATGCAGCCTTGCGAATGTAACCCACGGATTGCGAACGGCTACGCCTGAATTGCAAACTCGCAGGAAAGCCAACTCAAACGCGCGTTTGCGGACCCTCCTGCACCGACGCATGACCGGAACATGACCGACACCCGAGAACCTTCACCTGATCTCTTCGAAGGCCCACCCCGTCGGCGCAATCCGATCGTTCGCGTTGCGCTCATCGTGCTTGGCACCGTATTGGTGATCGCAGGTGTTGCACTCGGCCCCGTGCCGGTTGTGCCCGGCTTTCCACTCGTCATCGCAGGTGTACTGCTGCTTGCGGCGTCGAGTGGCGTCGCCCGTCGCGGCATCAATCGCGCGGAACGCTGGCTCCCCGAACGTACGCGTCGACTGGTTCGAAAGGCACTTCACCGGGAGGCGAAGGAAAGCGCGTCAGCAGATCCATGCTTGCATCCACATGCGGACTCGAACGACGCCGCACGCACAAACACCCTCGTCCATCCACCGAAGGAAGAGGAACGGTAGAGTCTCGCCCATGTCGGATGCGTCACCCGCCGAGCCCACGCCTGAGACCGACCCTGCGCTCGGTGCCGATCAACTGCATCCCGCTGATCGCGCGTTTCTCGCGCAGAAGTTCGCGGGTGGGCCGCTCATTTTCGGCCTGATTTCGATCGCGTCGAGCATCATCATCCTCGGCATGATTCCAGGTGCGCTTGGATTGCGCGCAGGTATCGACCTCTGGCAGCGAGGTGTTCGACGCGGGGTGGTGATCGCGGGTGTCGTTCTGAGTTTCGTCGGCGTTGCGGCGAGCATCCTTTGTGCGCTGCTCTGGGGCTCGATTCTTGCCGGCGTCCTTCTCGGTCGAGATGCGATGCGCGAAACCGAGCGATGGCGCGGTGAAGTTCTTGAGCCATTCTCGCTGACCGCCATCGAGTCGATCAGCGGCGACACGTTCTCGTTCGAGATCCCGCCGAAAGATGAGCGCGTCGAGCGCGTGGTCCTCCTCCTCGCGGGCGTTGGCGAAACGCCCTCGGCGGAAGCGATTTCAACTGCGGTGCGCGTGGCGGAGCGTCACCCGCAGTGCCGTTTACTCGTTGTCACACCGCTCTCCGCGCGCGACGACGGCAAGGCCTTCGCGACGATTGCAAGCGCATCGACCGCCGTCGCCGTCGTCGGAAGCGACGCGATGCTTCCCGCGCCGATGAATTCGGTCTCTGCGTTCCCAACGATGGTCTTCATCGATCGTGCGGGTCGTATCGAATTTGCGCTTGTCGGCTCGCGCCGCGAAGAGGAACTCGACCGACTTTTCTCGGGCGAAGCTGCGCGCGCTGCTGCTGAACAGAAACGCGAACGCGAACGCGCACTGCAGGAGGCCGCGCCGCGTTCAACCAACAAGCAAGCGACTTCCACTCCCCCCGCGTCCGGACGCGAGTAACGCATGGCACGCGCTCCTCGACTTCCTCGCGCTGGAATTCCCCGCATCGCGGCGCATCACGCGGGTCCAATTGTTGGACTCGATGTCGAAACGGCGGCGCCAACACATGGCGCGATTTGCGCACTTGGCGTGGCATTCGTCCTTCGCGGTGAAGTCATCCGCGAACGACACTGGTATCTCAACCCACAGGTGCGGTTTGATCCGCGTTTCATCGCGATTCACGGCATCACGCCCGATCGCGTCGCGGGCGCACCCACGCTTGCCGCGACGTGGACTTCGGTGCTCGAATTCATCCAGAGTTCGGTCGAGGAAACGCGTGCGCCGAAGCTCTTTCCCGATGCCGATGCGGGCGACCCTGCACCGCTCTTCGTTGCGCACAACGCGTCCTTTGATCGCCTTCAAATCGAACGTGCGCTCGGTAGCCCACTGCCGTTCCGCGTGGCGTGCACTGTTGCGATGTCGCGTCGCGCGTTTCCGCGGCTCGCTCGACACAATCTCGCGAGCGTTTCCGCGCATCTCTCGATCCCGCTGCAACACCACGATGCGTTGAGCGATGCGCGCGCCTGCGCATTGATCGCCGCGCGCTGTATCGAAGTCGGGTCGGGCGCGTGAGCGAAGCGCGTCAGCGCGCGAAATTTCGGAGACACGCGGCGAAACTCAACACGAAGCGCCGTCAGAAACGGTCGCCGACGGCTGCGCGCACGAGAAAATGGAGGATCGACGAGTGACGCGCGACTTCGGCGCTTGCGCGTGGGCTCCACGTCGCGTCGAAGATGACGTCGCCGCTTTCGTTCGCGACCGGGCCACTCGGCGGCGCGAGTCGAATATCGATCTCCTCGGGTTCCGCCCTGAAGCGCCAACCGCCGATCGCGTCCTCCGCGATTTCTCCACGGTGTAGTGTGATCGTCACATCGACTTCGGGCAATCGAACACTCCGGAATCGCCGCGCGAGGGCGCGAAAGACGGGCCCCGCGTACGCAGGGACCTGCGCCGTGACGAGTGACTCCGGCGTTGCGTGCTCGACCGCGAAAATGCCGCGAACGAGGAGATCTTCGAAGGCTCGCTCGACGTCCGCGAGCTGCCGCTCATCGAACGTCGCGAAGTGGACTTCGGTGCTTGCGGGCTCTGTGGATGGAGGTTCGACTTGGAAACTGTCTTGGCGTATCGATTCGCGACCGCCCCATCGCAGCGCGAACCAAAGCGCGATGCCAGAAATCGCAACAATCGCCGCGCCAATCGCGATCGTTGCACCCGTTGTGTCGAGCAGAATCACGGTCGTCAAGCTGTGTTTCTCCAACCCGTGCGTCCCCGGCGTTCCAAACGTACGCGTCGGGTTCCGCGGTTCATAGGTCTGCTCCGACGCGATATCGAGGGATTGAGCGTATCGAGCGCCGCTACCAAACAAACAGGCGCTGCCAGCAAACAAACAGGCGCTGCCAGCAAACAAACAGGCGCTGCCAGCAAACAAACAGGCGCTGCCAGCAAACAAACAGGCGCTGCCAGCAAACAAACAGGCGCTGCC
>JBEIJG010000118.1:0-8293 GCA_040380385.1 Phycisphaeraceae bacterium
GGGAGCAGGGCAGGGAGACGCTCCTGCCTGGCCCGGTGTTGTCAGTTCCCCGCAGAAAATCCTGCGAACGCGTAGTGTCGCGCGCAGCGTTCCCCACGTCAAGAGACGCCGTAGCGGATGACGCAAGCCCCGGCCCACGCGCGGCTTCGAGCGGCTCGAGTCGTGGACCCCCCGCCTACTTCGACCGCTTGTAGAAGTCGACCGCGCGGGCGCCGAACTGATCGACGGTGTAGCCGAAGTCCTCGACGAGGGCGCGTTCCCAGTCCTTGCCGCCCTTGATCGCGCGGAGCCACGCGCCGAAGCGGTCGGGTTGCTGTCGGATCATCAGTTCGACGATGACATAGCCCACCGCGTAGCCGATCGCGTTGGGTCCGGGCCACGAGCCATCGCGATAGTTGTAGCGCATGACTTCGGCGACATTTCCGCCGCCGCGAATGAAATCAAGTGCTTGCGGACGACGAGCTTTGTCCACGGGCGATGTCTTGAAACTCACCGCAGCGATGTATTCGCTGAGTCCTTCGTTTGCCCAGTCAGGAAGTCGCGCGGGCGAGTGGTAGCGATGCACGATGCCGTGCACGGTTTCATGAAGAAGTGTTGAATCAAAGCTGTCTTGATCGTCGGTCCAGAAGATGTTGACGTAGACCTGCGGCCCAACTTGGTGACAGAGCCCAACGACGCCGCGCGGCACCATCGCGCCGAACGCGGCTTGTTCGACGAGCCGAAACTTTTCTTCGCTTGGTTGAAGAAGAATCACGGCCTTGCCCCAGAAGAGATTGAGTCCCGCGGGAATACCGAAGAGTTCGAGCACTTTCTCGTACATCGCGTCAAGGCTGCGCGCGCACTCTTCGACGGCTTCGCGCTTCGTCGCGGCGTAGAGCAAGAAGTAGCGCGTCTCAACGGGAATCGCTTGCATGCCCGACACTTGGCAAATTTCTTCCGCGCGCTTCTTCATCGCGGCGACAGCGGCTTCGTGCTCGTCGCGCGTCAGAACTGGCCACGGCGCAGTCCCTCCATCAGTCTTCGGAATGCGCGCGCTCATCTCGGTGTGCTTTGCGATTCGGAAGTCGTGCTCTGCATCGATGAGTTTGTCGGCGCCTCGTGTGCGCGCTGCAGCGATCTTCGATTTCGCCGCGCTCGCAGCCGCGCCTTTCAACGCTTTCGCTGCGCGTTCGGCGCGATCGAATGCTGCATCGGCCGCTTTCACGCGGCCCACCGAAAGAAGCAACTCGCCCTTCAAGATGAGCTGATCCACGCTTTTCTCATCGAGAATTTTCCCCGCGAGCGATTCGAGATCGTCCATGTGGACGTTTGACCAGAGCGTTCGCGGAAGCGCATCGTCACCCGAGGCGGCGCCTTCAAACGCGTCGCCGTCGAACGCAATCACTTTGCCGTTCATGCGCTTTCCATCGCGCAAGCGAAACTTCACTTGGACGGGCTTTGCGAGCTCGGTGCGCGGGAAGGTCAATTTCGCGGCTTCATTCGAAGTGTCCGCGGGCGCTTCCTTCGCGTTGTCCGTGGGAGCGCCCGTGGTCGTGCGCTGCGCAGGCGCCGCGGCGAGGAGCGAAAGAAGCGCGAAGGTCGCGAACAGGTTCGGCACGAAACGAAGTGGCATGAAGACAGACTACCCGCGGACGGATGCCGAGAGAAGGCTCATCGAACGCGAAGTGTGTGCGCGCGTTCGACTTGCCATGGGCCGAGGGATTTCGGCGGCAAGATGGGCGCACCTGACTGGTCGAACGATGTGATCAGTTTGTAGTCGGGCGCGATCGCGACGAACGCGCGCACAAGGATGCGATGGTCGCCTGGCGTTGGCCGCGCGCCGTCGCTTGCAAGGTCGATCGAGGCGACCGCGTCGCTCGCAAGCGCGGGTGGAGTCGACATCGTTGCGTTCCAAACCGTTGTCGTATCGAGCGCGAGTGAAGAAAGTAAGCCAACAGTCGGGCCAAGTTGCGGATTCGTCGCTTCGCCGAATCCGATGAATCGCATGCGAACTTTGATGCCTTTTGCCGCGCGCTCTGCGTCGACTTCGAAGACGCCGTCGTGCTCGGCGACGGCGCCGTCGTCCGCGACGTATGACACTTCGACCTGCAACTGGCACACCGCACGCGCAACGCGTTCCGCATATTCGATCGGCAAGGTCCCATTCGCAACACTGGCTGCGATGTAGGTCGCTTCGCGACCGCGATGGTTCGTTTGTCCGCGCGCCCATCCCGTGATGTGTGGAAGGACAAGATCGGCGAGTTGTCGTTGCTCGGCTGCGCGAAGCGGACGCGTGCTTAGTACGCCGAATGTCTCAGGAGCAATCGAGGGCACACGCTCGGCGAGCGCGAAAAGCGCGTCGTTCGGAAGCGCGCGTCCGATCATCGGGATGACATAGATCGGAAACCAATAGCCAAGGAAGATGAAGAAGACTCCCATCGCCCAACGCGCGAGTAAGGGCTTTGCTTCGGCAGTTTTGACGCTTCCAGCTTCGGCGAGTGACGTGCCGCATTCTGGACAACATGTGCCGCGATCGGCCGACAGCAGTGTTTGTTTGCACTTCGCGCAGTGCAACCGCTTGGCGATGTGATTCGCGCTCCGAATCGCGCGATAGCCCATGAACGAGAAGCCACCCATCCAAAGGAAGACGATGGTGCCGATCCACGAAAATGGTGCGAGCAAAAGCACCACAAGGGCTGCGAGCGTGATGTGCCCGACAACGCGCTTCCACATCGGTTGATCGAACCCAAGCCATGCATCCCAGAGAACGCGAAGCGCACGCGCGATGCGACGGAAGATTCCCCGCGGTTGTGTGCCTCGATTTCTGGCGCGAGTACGCAATGCGCGCATTTCGCTTGCGCCGTGCGTGTGGTGTCGGACAACTTCCTCGGGCGCGCCTGCGATCGCTTCGAAGTATCGAACGATCCACGGCTGATCTTCGACGATGAAGCCGTGGCCACAACTTGCGGAGTCATTCGCGGTTTCGCAAAGAGGTGCAAGACAAAGTGGACAGAGGCATCCGTGCGCGCTCCAAATCTGCGGGCACCGGGCGCGCCACCGCACAATGTTGCGTCGCATCACCGCGAACACGACAAACATCGGAATAAAGATCGCGGCGACGCCGCCCAGCAAGACGAAGAGCAAGGTCGGTTGAGTTGGAAATGCAAAGAGGTAGAGCAGGAAGGATCCAGCGGTAAAAAACGCTGCCATCGCGCCGGCCATGATGAGCGTCATGTTTGGACGAATCGCCTGCACTCGCGCGATGTATCCATCCCATTCGGCCTTTGGAATCGCCCACGTGACGAATCTCGGATCGCGCGATGTTGGCGCATCGTGAGCCTCACGCGCCGTTCTCTCGGCCGTCTTTTCAGGCAGCGTGTTGTTCGCGTCGTCTTCCATGGCATGAACCGAGAAAGTGTGCCCTTCAACGCGTGAGGCGTCGTTCGCAATCTTCACGCAAACGCGGCGATCGCGAGCGTGACCCACACCACAAGCCCGAGCGGAAGTTTCGCAAGTGTGCCGAGCACGCGCCCGATCACGGCGCCGAGCGCGGGTTTCGCGGTTTCTGCGAGCGTTTTGTCGCGAGTTGAAAGTTCGCCGATGACAGCGCCCGCGGCGGTCCCGACGGCAGCGCCAATGATTGTTCCGACAATGGGAAGGACAAACGTGCCGGCGATTGCGCCGAGCATGCCGCCGATGACCGAGCCCCACATGCCGCGCGCACTCGCGCCGAACCTCTTCGCTCCCGCGGCGGAAAGCAGAAACTCAAGCAATTCGCCGACACCCGCAAGCAACGCGCACACGGCGAGCGTCAGCGGATGAAACGTGAGTGGCGCACCCGACGGAAGCCACAACCGATCGACGAGGTCGACGATCATCGCCGTGCCGATCAAGATCCACGTGCCAGGTAAACCGCTGATGAGTGCGAGCATGCACACCGCGCCCCAGAGCGTGAAGCCAACGCCGAAGATCGTTTCAAAGTAGGGGGTGAGTGTCTCGGGAGTCATGAGCGTTTCTCGCGAGGAGGCGCGTGTGTGCCTGCGGGTACTTCGATGCGCGAGATGGTGGCGCGCCATGCACTGTCTGTACGCGTGAGTTCGATGCGATAGGTAGCGTCCACGGACTTCCGCGCGTCGCGCCAACGAAACTCTGCGAGACAGCGTTCGATGCGCGGGTCGAGAGGGGGCTGCGGTTCGACGAGCATCCATCCGACGCCGTGCGCGAGAGGCTCGACGGTGCCTCGGTTGTTGTCGAGCACGCGCGTCGTTGAGAGCGAGAGATAGAGCGCGCGATGCGGCGGCGTCGCGGTCGCGAGAAATTGCCCGATGCGTAAACCTGCGGGCGCGCTTGTTGAGCGACTGAGCCCGCCATCGATCGCTTCACCAAACCCTTCACCAAACCCCTCACCGATCCACGCATCGAGCGGCAAACGCCACGAGTGGGCCACGAGGGCGTCGTCGTGCGGCGGCTGGCGGCAGTCAAAGGGACCAATGAAGAGGTCCATGTGGTCGCCCTCCGGAGCGCCGCGATGACGGCAAACCGCAACACGCGCAGAAACCGCGCCTTGCGGTCGCGTCTGTTCGAGGGGAGTGCGGGGTCCGCCCGCCGCTTCGAAGTCAGGCTCCATGGTGGAAGTCTCGCCCAATTCCGCGGCGCTGTCGACCGCGAAAAAGGGCGCGAGAGTTCGTATGATCCGCGCCCTATGAGCCGAGTTTCCGCTTTCGTCCGTACTTCCGCTCTCGCCGTCGCGTCGCTTGCGATTCTCGCGGGTTGCCAAGGTCGTCCAATGGTCGCTGCAAAGAAGGAGGCGGACTTCGCCTTCGAGCACGGCGACTACGCGAAGGCCGCGCCTGCGTATCTCGAAATCATCGAAAAGGCACCGGGCGATTGGGAAGTCGAATATCGCTACGGCGTCTGCCTCGCGGAACTTGGAAACTTGCGCGAAGCGCGCACGCACGTCGAGACGGCGCAGGCCGCCAATCCGAAGAGCGAAGAAGTGGCTGCGGGTCTCGCGCAGGTCTACTTCAAACTCGGCGAGAAGCAGAAGCTCGTGCAACTCCTGCAAGACCGCGGCAACTTGCAGCGCTCGCTCCCGAGTTTCATGCTGCTTGCCGATTACGCGCTTCAGATGAACGACGCTGACACCGCGACGACTGCGGTGAACGGCGCGATTCTGCTCGCGGACGGCAAGGACTTCGAGCCCTACTTGAAGGCCGTGGAAGTTGCGGAGAAGCTCGGCGACACGAAGACGGCATCGCGACGTTTGCGTCAGGCCTACGCGATCAATCCGAAGTCGCCAGCTGTTGGCGCGAAGCTCGCGGAATACGGCCTCGCTGCAGAGCCAACGACCGGTCTGCCACCGGGACCGTGATGGAACGCTGCGCGCTCGACATGACGCGCACGGTTGATCGCCGCGAGTGAGGACGAGGCGAAGGCTGGGGCTGTGCTAGGGCTGTGCTAGGGCTAGGGCTAGGGCTGAAGCGGAAACTCGACGGAACACTCTTGACCGCTGAAAACCCTGTCTTTTCGATACTCACGGCGCTCGCTGATCCTCAGCGTGCGCGCATGTTGCGGCTTCTCGAACGCGAGGAACTCGCCGTCGGCGAACTCGCATCGGCGTTGCAACTCCCGCAGTCGACGATGAGTCGACATTTGAAGGCACTCTTCGAAGCTGGCCTTGTTGTGAAGCGCGCTGAGGGAACCGCGATGTTCTATCGGCTCTCTGCCGACGCCCTCGGCACTGCAGCGCGAACAACGTGGGAACTCGTGCGCGCGTCGCTTGGTGAAAGCGCTACGCACGCCGGTGATGATCTGCGACTTGCCGAAGTGCTTGCCGCGCGACAACCCGATCCGAAGGGCTTCTTCGGTCGCGTTGGCGGGGAATGGTCGGACTTGCGCCGCGGACTTTTTGGCGAGCGCTTCGTTGCAGAAGCGATGCTCGCGCTCTTACCGCGCGAGTGGAACGTTGCAGATCTCGGTTGCGGAACTGGCGAAATTGCCGCGGAAATCGCGCCGTTTGTCGGTCGCGTTGTCGCGATGGATCGTGAGCCAGCGATGCTGGAAGCCGCGCGTCGAAGATTGCGTGGTGTTGCGAACGTTGAGGTTCGTCGCGGAGATCTTGCCAATCTCCCCGCTGAAACTGGTGAGTTTGATGCGGCCGTGTTGTCGCTCGTCCTTCACCACGTGCGTGAACCGGCCGCGATTCTCGCTGAGGCGCGGCGCGTCCTTGTGAAAGGCGGCGTCTTGCTGCTCATCGACATGGTGCGACATGATCGCGCGGAGTACCGCACGACCATGGGACACGAGCATCTTGGTTTCAGCGAAGTAGATCTTGAGGGGCTCGCGACAGACGCGAAGTTCACGTTAGATCTCTATCGGCCGCTGCGACCAGCGATTGACGCGAAGGGGCCAGGGCTCTTCGTCGCGCGGCTCGTGAAATAGCGCGACGCGGGGCGTGTGATGTAGCGTGAAGCGCGGCGCGGCTCGCGCGTGCAGTGCCGTACGACGGTGTTGCCGGGCTTCCTCTGCGTTTCCCCGTGTTTCTGATGAAAAACGCCGACGGCTCGTATGAACGAGCCGTCGGCGAACACTGCGTTTCAAGTTTCGAACTTCAAGCGCGTGATGCGCGATTACAGTGTCGCAATCAAGCGATCACGCGATCCATCGATCACTTCGCAGCGTCGATCTTCGCGAACGCAGCCTTCGGATCGGCCTTGATCGGGCCAACGCAGCCGTTGCAGCATGCGCGCACGAGGCGGCCGTTCACGACGACATCAACCGCGCCTTCGCCGAGTGGCTTGCCGCTGATCGGGCAGGTCGTCGCCTTGTAGGTCGGCTTCTGCTTCGCGATTACCGCAGCGTCGTATTCCTTTGCGAACTTCGCTGGATCCTTGGTGAATCGCGCGACGCACTTCTTGCAGCAGAGCTTGTAGACGCGGTTCTGATAGACCACGGTCTTGGCGCTGTCGTCGAGCTTCTCGTCGGTCATGACGAGGCAATTCTCGAGCGGATACGCCGAAGCAGCCTTCACGATCGCTTCGTCCATCTTCGCGAGGTACTTGGATGGATCGGCCTTGAACGACGCTTCGCACTTCGCGCAGCAGAACTTGACCTGCGTGCCGTCGAGGTTCTTGTCCTTCATGCCCGTGAGCACGGTCGTGACTGCATCCGCACCAAGCTTCTCACCGGAAACGGCGCATGTGTCGAGCGGATAGGGATCACCACCGAAGGCATCGCCCGCGACGGGCGCGACGGTCATGGCGATCGAGAGGGCAGCGCTCGCGACGGCTGCGAGGCTGGCGAGAGCGAAGGAGAACGTGTTGCGCATCGTGTGGGTTCCTTTGGAGAAATGCGGGGGTGAACGGTTGAGCCTCGGGATCGACGGACGACGAGCGGCGACATGAGTCTGCTTGCCGTGAGCGCCGCGTGCCGAGGCGCGGATACTGCCGAGGCGCGGATACTACGGGGTGCGCCATCCGCGGGGGCGCAGCGTTCCTCCTGCGAACGCGTTCGAAACGTCGCGACGAAGTGGGGGAATCTGCATCGGCGCGCTTGCCGCCGCCACGTTGGAGGGGTATTCTGCCGTTCATCCGGATGAATGGATGAAAGGGCGCGGATCGCCCGCGGGTCGTCGTTCGCAACGTTGTGTAGCGATGCGACCCTCCAGTACTTCCGGCTTTCCGTCACTCGCTCCGAAGGGCGCGATTCACTCGCGAATCAACATGACGACCGCTCCATCCACCATGAAATCGAAGACCTCCTCCAAGTCGAAGGCCTCCGCTGAGCCGTCGACCTTCCTCGACACCGGGCTCGTGCTTCTCACGAATCCCGCGTACAAGGTGAAGTGCACCGCTCCTGAAACCGTGCGATTCGGCCGCAAGGAAATCGAACTCGCCGAGCACGAAATGCCTGGTCTCATGGCGTTGCGTGCGGAGTTCAAGGGCCGCAAGCCGCTGAAGGGCGCGCGTATCTCTGGCTCGCTGCACATGACGATTCAGACGGCCGTCCTCATCGAGACGCTCGTTGAGCTCGGCGCAGAAGTCCGTTGGGCGTCGTGCAACATCGTCTCGACGCAAGATCACGCTGCTGCTGCGGTCGCGATCGGCAAGGGCGGCACGCCGGAGAATCCGAAGGGCACTCCCGTGTTTGCCTGGAAGGGCGAAACGCTTGCTGAGTATTGGTGGTGCACCTACCAAGCGATGAACTGGCCAGATGGTCAGGGCCCGAACATGATCCTCGACGACGGTGGTGACCTCACCCTCCTCGTCCACAAGGGCTTCCAATTCGAGAAGGCGGGCAAGGTTCCGGCTGCGAA
>JBEIJG010000119.1:0-8256 GCA_040380385.1 Phycisphaeraceae bacterium
TCCCCTTCCTTCGACTCGATGAGGAGGTCTTCGACGACGAAGCCGTAGCACTTGTACCGCCCCGCCTCGTCTTCAAACTGCGCGCGATTCCGGTTCGAAAGGAACGCGGCCGACTGCTTCTCGCGACGAGTGATCCTCTCCGCCCCGAGGGGTTCGACCAAATGCGCGCGGCCGCGGGTCTTCCGATCGCGATTGCAGTCGCCGAAGACAACGACCTCGCGACGCAGATTCGCACGCGCTTCGGTGTGGCGGGCGACGTCCTTGAAGCGCTCGGCGCGGGAAGTGCTCCGACAACGGCCGAGAGCCGCGCGACCGAGTCAGAGAATTCTGACGCTGACGGCGCGAGCGAGGCGAGCGTCGTTCGACTCGTGAACGATCTCCTGCTCGAAGCGATCCGCGAGCGAGCGACCGACATCCATATCGAGCCGTACGAACACGAACTGCATGTTCGCTATCGCATCGACGGCGTCATGTCGGATGCGGGCGTGCCGGCGACGATCCACCGCTTCCGCAACGCGATCACGAGCCGCCTCAAAATCATGGCGAATCTCAACATCGCCGAAAAACGCCGCCCACAAGATGGACGCATCACGCTGCGCAACAAGGGCCAAGAGTTTGATCTGCGACTCTCGGTGATTCCGATGTTGCATGGCGAAGGCGTCGTCTTGCGCATTCTCTCGAAGAGCGCCGCGCTCGCGGGCCTCGATGAACTCGGCATGCCCGCGCGCGTGCTGAAGCCGTGGAACGACCTTGTCTCTCGCCCGCACGGCATCGTGCTCGTCACAGGTCCAACCGGAAGCGGAAAGTCGACCACGCTTTACGCGTCGCTCAAGCAGATCGTTTCAGGCGAAGTGAAGGCGATCACCGTCGAAGATCCCGTCGAGTACCACGTACCCGGCGTCAATCAAATTCAGGTCAACCACCAAGTCGGGCTCGATTTCGCAACCGGCTTGCGCGCGATTCTTCGCCACGATCCAGACATCATCATGATCGGCGAAATCCGCGATGCCGAAACCGCAAACGCGGCGGTACAGGCCTCGCTCACGGGCCACCTCGTTCTTTCGACGCTGCACACGAATGACGCCGCGGGCGCCGCCACGCGCCTCCTCGACATGGGTGTCGAGCCGTTCCTCGTTGCGAGCACCGTCGAGGGCGTCCTCGCGCAGCGACTGCTCCGGCGCGTTTGCCGATCCTGCGTCGTCGCCCGCAAACCGCACGCAGGCGAGGTTCCGCCTGACTTCCAACTTGCCCCAGACGGGCTCATCGCGGAAGCCGTTGGCTGCCGCGATTGCCGCGGTTCTGGCTATCGAGGCCGCATCGGCTGCTACGAGCTCCTGGAAATCGATGAACCCGTGCGGGCCGAAATCATGCGCCGCGCAAGCGCGGCCTCGATCGCAAGCGCCGCCCGTGGGGCTCGCCGCCTCACGACGCTGCGCGACTCGGCCGCCGAACTCGTGGCGAGCCGCGTCACGACGCCGGGCGAAGCACTCTCGGCTGTGAAGACCGCCTGAAATCCCGATGAAGTGCACGTTTGACGGCGGCGGATAAACATCCGATACTCCGCGGCTCGAGCCTTGGGCTCATGGAGATCTGCAGATGGCGTCCCGTTCTTCCACCGGTGTGATCGTTGCTCTGGTGGTCTTCGTCGTTCTCAGCGTCGCACTCCTTGCGGTTTCGATCATCCTTTACGCGGATAAGTCGACCGCTGAGCAGCAAGCGAGCGAAGCTCGAGCCGAACTCGACAAGTTCATCACCAGCGAAGAGCGCGGCCGCTCCGAAACGCAGGCGATGATTGGCGAAGCCGCGGGCACCAGCCTCTTCGATCACATGACGAAGAAGAGCCAAGACGTCAACGAGTTTGTCGCGGGCGATCGCACCGCCGACCTCGCTGGCCTCCGCTCGACGCTCAATGTCGAAGAAGGTCAAACTGTGCGCGAGTCGATGCGCAAACTCGCGCAGGACCGCGACTCCCGCAAGCAAGAGGCCGAGAGCCTCAAGACGAAGGCGAACGACCTGCAGAAGTCGCTCGACGCACTCGAAGAACGCCTCGCCGCAAGCGAGAAGGCTCGTGAAGAAGCCGTCGCGAAGGTGACTGCTTCGATCGCGTCGTATGAGCAAGCAGCTGAGGGTTACCGCGGCGAGTTCGATGGCGCGAAGGCCGCGCTCGACCAAGCACGCACCGACCTCCAGGCGCAATACACGAGCGAATCCGAAGCGCTCCAAACCGAAATCGACACCCTGCGCAATGAGCGCGTCGTCCTCGACGGCCGCATCGCAGCACTTCAGAAGAAGGTCGAAGCGACCTCCACGAAGGCAGGAAATCCAGCGGCGCTCGTTGACTCGCGCGTCGTTGACTTCGATCCGAAGACCGGAACGATCTTCATCGATATCGGTACGAACAAGCGGGTCGTGCCGGGCATGACGTTCGAAGTCTTCGACGACGCTGCGGGTATCACCGCCGCTGCCAACAGCGACGGCGCAATTCGCGGCAAGGCGAGCGTGCAAGTCATCAAGGTTGGTGACACGACCTCGACCTGCCGAGTCATCCGCGGTACGGGCAGCCGTCCGATCGTGAAGGACGACGTGCTCGCAAACGCGGTCTTCAACCCCGACTACAAGTTCAAGTTCCTCGTGCACGGCAAGTTCGACGTCAACAGCGACGGCAAGTCGACCACGAACGAAGCGGACTTCATCAAGAGCCGCATCCTTGAGTGGGGTGGCGAGATTGTCGAAGGCGACACACTCTCGGGCGACCTCGACTTCCTCGTCCTCGGCGTGCAGCCGCCGTTCCCCGCGCCGCTCCCATCGGATGCTACCGAGGCGCAAACCCTCGCTTTCACCGAGCAGCGCGCTGCACGTGAACTCTACGACAGCCTCTTCCGCACCGCGGCCGATGCTGAGATTCCAGTGCTCAACTGGAGCCGCTTCGAGACGCTCACCGGAACCGTGAACCGCTGACATCTGCTCTCTCGAGCAGTCCGGAATCCACCGGTGTCCATCGGCATAGAACTCACCCAATACGCGGCGGCCCGAACGGTCGCCGCGTTGTTTTCTCCCTTCAATCCCGAACAGAACCTCGCCGTCGCGCGGCTGTTTGGCTCGATCTACGCCCGCGCCGGAGCGAAGCGTCGCGCACGCGCTGTTGGCAATGTTCGACGCGCGTTTCCCGATCTCGCACCCAAAACCCAATGGCAAATGGTCGACGAATCGATCGGCCATATGTTCGGGATCTTCATGGTCGATGCGTTCTCGATGCCGCGCGTGATCGGCCGAGAGAACTGGCATGAGCGCGTGCGGATTGGCAATGTCGGCCGCGCAATGGAGCACCTCACTTCCGAAAAGCCCTGCCTCTTCGTGACGGGCCACATCGGAAACTGGGAGATCCTTGGATACGTCCTCGCGCTCGTCGGTTTCCGCATGTCGGCGCTTGCGCGACCACTCGACAACCGATTCCTCAACGACTGGCTGCTTGGTGTGCGACAACGCACCGGGCTTCGCGTCGTCACGAAGTGGGGCGCGACGGACGAGGTGCAGAAGATCATCGAGTCGGGAGGCAAGGTCGGCTTCATTGCCGATCAAAACGCGGGAAACGACGGCCTTTTCGTGCCGTTCTTCTCGCGACTTGCGTCGACGTACAAGTCGATCCCCCTGCTCGCGCTTCGATACGAGATCCCGATCGTGTGCGGATACGCCCGGCGTGTGGACGGACAGTTTCGCTACGAACTCCGCCTCACCGATGTCATCGAGCCCGGCGACTGGAAGGACGCCGATGACCCAGTCATGTACATCGGTGCGCGCTACAACCGAGCGATCGAGCGGATGATCCGCGAGAGTCCCGAGCAGTACCTGTGGGTACACCGCCGATGGAACTCACGCCCTAAGCATGAGCGCGAAGGCACAGAAATGCCGGCGCGGCTGGTGCGGAAACTCGAAGCACTGCCGTGGATGACGCCGGAACTCCTCGCGGAACTCGCGAAACCCATCGACGCGCCAGCCGATCCCGAGGCGCTTCGTTGGAATGACGGCACGATCGCGCTCGATTCGCGTTACCGTGCGTGAGGTCGACGTCCTTCGGTCACTGCGGACTTCGCCTCTTGCTCTATCCGCTGTTCTCGCGCAGACTCGCCGTCGATCATGTCAAACCGCTTCGCCAACCGCACCATCGCGATCGTCGACGACGACCCTGACATTTTGCAGTCGATCGAGATGGCATTTCGGCACGAAGGCGCAACGACGCGGACCGCGACGGACGGACTGGGTGGGCTTCATCTCGTGCGCGAAGCGAAGCCGGATCTCCTCATTCTCGACATGATGCTTCCGCGCAGCTCTGGACTGCTCGTGCTCGAGAAGCTCAAGGAAGAGTCCATCGACCTCCCCGTCATCATGGTCACGGCCAATCAGGGCAAGCGCCATCGCGAGTTTGCCCTCGGGGTCGGAGCGCGAGCGTATCTCTTCAAGCCGATTTCCCTCGTTCGCCTGTTGGAGACGGCGCTGGAACTCCTCCCGCCGAAGCAGACCTAGAAAGTCGCTATCCTCACGCGTTCCGCAATTGGACTCGATACTTTTGGAGTCTGCGCGTCGGCTGTGGTTTCGCTTCCCCTCGCAATCTCTTCCTGTGTCGAGCACCGAGTTCATCATCCAACGCACACGCTCGCGACGCGAGGGCGGCGGCACAAGTCCGCTCGGCACCGTCGCGGAGTTGGTCGCGCTCTTTCGCAGGATGAATACGGCACCAGATCGCCCCGGCAGCATCGAATTGTTCGGTCCCGGAGTTCGAGTCGAGTTCAATGTCGAGGGTGGTGTGAAAGCCACGACTCCAGAGGACATCGTTGCCTCCATTCGTCTCCAAGTCCTCGAAACTGAACTGTTCGACCTTTTGATCGGCGGGACGAAGTTCGAGAGCCCCGGCAAGCTCGCAGCGACAATCCGGCAGAACGGCTGGACGCTCGTGAACATCGAAACTGGCTTTTGCTATCCGCAACAGCGTGATGACGATGACGACGAGGATGGCCAAAACGAGGACGATCACGGCGAGCACGATCACGGCGAGGACGATCACGGCGAGAGAAGTGACGGCGAGGAACGCGCTGGCGTGCGCGAAGCCAATGGCGACGCTTGAATCCTCGTTGGTCACTCTCGCCGAAGCACCTTCTCCGAACGCCGACCCTGCGCATCACCCGTTCAGCCCGCCAATCTCCCCAACAACTCGATGACGAACCAACCAGCCACCTCCGCGCGCGAGACCAAGGATAGAGTGACACCAGAGGGCGTCGCGCATGAATGCGTGACACACGAGAACCCTGCGTTCCTTCGCGAAGCCGTCCGTCGCGCCGTTGACTTTCGAGGTGATGTCACGCTGATCCTTGATGATGGCGCGAGTTTGTGCGGCTATCTCTTCGACGCGCGACTCAACGACTCTACTGCTCCTGCGGCGTCGGGGGAAGAACTGCGCGTCCTGAAGGTTGATTCGAATGTTCGTGAGCGCGTGCCACTTTCGCGCATTCGCTCGCTCGCATTCACAGGCAAAGACGCTGCCAGCGGGAAGAGCTGGGAGAATTGGCTCCGACGCTACGCCTCGAAGAAGCTCGCTGGCGAGGCCGCGTCGATCGAGTCCGAGGCGCTCTAAGAGTCGCACTGAAAGCGCCCGCTGAGAGGGGAAACCGAAACCACCGCTCAACGTGGACCTTCAACGTGGACCTTCAACGTGGACCTTCAACGTGGACCTTCAACGTGGACCTTCAACGTGGACCTTCAACGTGGACCTTCAACGTGGACCTTGAGCGCGGATCTTCAACACGGATCGCGGGCGGCTAGCCGGTTCCGACGCTCGAGTTCTCGGTAGGACTGGGATTGGAAATTCATCCGCGGGTCCCGTATCGAACGGACTCACGACGTGCGAACGGCACTTGGGTTCTCGGGCGCATGCTGTTACCCCGCTTGGACTTGCCGCGCTTGGAGATCCCTGCCATGATCTCCCTCCATGGACCCACGCGTCCGACCTCTCCCCCCTGCTCCTGCTCACGCGGCGGGCGTCTCCACGGCTGAGCCCAAGATGATCGCCCGCGATATCTCGGTTGACGGCTCTGCCCAGGCTCGCCAGACCGCACTCGCCGAAGCACGGGCGGTCTTGGTCGAACTTGAGGCGAATCGCGCGATTGTTGAGAGCAAATTGCTCGAAGATCGCCGCCAAGACCCGATTCGGCAGGTCACCGGTACAAGCGCCATCGACGCCGCCATCGCAGCAACCAAGCAAGTGATCGCCACCCTCGAAACCGAGCGTGCGCTGATCGCCGAAGCAAGCAAGATCTAAACAATCGCCGCGCGATGAGCCCGGCCCGTCATGAGTTGGGCCCAGCCCCTGCCTTCTCGCCGCGTTACGCCGCCTCGACTGCAACCGTCGGGCGCTCCGGCACGAGATCGCGCACGAGCGCCGCAACACGAACTCCATCGCGACTCCGTCGATTCGGCGCAAGCGTTTCAAGCATCGACGTGACCCACGAAGGATCAGGCGTTGGAAGTCCCCAAATGCGGATGTCGGGGTGGCGAGACTCTCGAATCGTCTCTGCATCCAAAGCCAGTTCTTCGTAGAGCTTCTCGCCCGGTCGGATCCCGGTGTAGCTGATCGCGATTTCGCCGTGTGCACCCTTCGCCCCTTGCTCAGGGAAGACCGGTGCGAGGCCGTACATCTCGACGAACCGCTTCGCGAGATCAACGATGCGGAACGGTTCACCCATGTCGAGCACGAACACTTCACCACTTGCGGCGGAGCGATCGGTGAGTGCTGCCGCCTGGATCACGAGACTTGCCGCCTCAGGAATCGACATGAAGTAGCGCGTCATACGCGGATCGGTCACGGTCACAGGGCCGCCGTCGGCGATTTGTCGCTTCCACGTTTCGAGCACCGAGCCAGAACTCCCGAGCACGTTGCCGAAACGCACGAGCGAACACGCGGTCGACGCGGTGCGATTCACATGCTGCACATAGAGCTCCGCCAATCGCTTGGTGGAACCCATGATGGACGTCGGATGCACGGCCTTGTCGGTGGAGACCATGACAAAGCGCTCTGCCCCCACCGCGATGGCCGCATCGACCGCACTTTTCGTACCAAAGAGGTTGTTGTCGATCGCGAGGCCTGGATGGTCTTCCATCATGGGCACATGCTTGTGCGCGGCCGCGTGGAAAACGATGTCGGGTTCTTCTTCGCGGAAGAGCGCGAGTGTGGCTTCGGCATCGACAACATCATGAAGCGCTGTTCGGCGCGCGAGCGTTGGATGCCGACGCGCGATTTGACGATCGATCTCGAAAAGCGCGTTTTCACTGCGCTCCACGAAAACGAGTTTGCCTGGGTTGTACCGCGCGACGATGCGGCAGATCTCACTTCCGATCGAACCGCCCGCGCCAGTCACGACGACCGTGCGTCCTCCGACAACCGCGCGAATCGCGTCTTCATCGATGCGGCGTGCAGGACGACCAATCAGTCGCTGCAGATCGACATCGATCTCGGTGCGCGGGCCGATTCCAGCGAGCAGGTCGTCGATTGGTGGAACGAATCGCTCCGTGATCCCGAGGCGACGAAGCCGCGTGCGAATCGATGCGAGCAACTCCGACATCTGCGATGGAAGCGTGACGAGTGCGATGGAAGGCTTTCGTCGTGCGACGATGGACTCGAGTTCGTCGAGCGAGCCGAGGATTGGAACGAGTATTGGAGCAAGGATCGGAGCAGCTCCCGGCGCCGAAGCCGACGTTCCATCGTCGAGACCGCAGGCGAGGTGCACCGACGAATTCGAAGACTCCGACACACAGCCGGTCCTCGCCGTGGTCTCCACGCGGCCGAGCAAAATCGGCGGCGCCTCCGCGAAGGCAAGTTGCCGCTCGAGTTTGGCGCAAGCGGCTGCGGGTCCGATGACGATGGCGGTCGTGGGCATGGGGTTCCCGGTTCGGTCTGAAGGGTCTACGCGGCCTGTAGGGCCAAGAGGGCTATCGGCCGCCGACGGGGTTGGCTTGCAGCGAAATCGAGATTCCCCGTTCGCCAACCTCGACAATCCACCCCGGCTCCGTTGATTTCAAGCCGCGAACGGCAGGATGTGGGGTGTTCTGATGGCGCCTGGCCTCAAGAATGCTGGACCCCAAGGAAGCCGGACACAAGCCCCCAAGCCCTCAGTCCCAAGCCCTCAGTCCCAAGCCCTCAGTCCCAAGCCCTCAGTCCCAAGCCATCAGTCCCCCGCGCGCCAAATCCGGACCGCCCATTTTCCGGCA
>JBEIJG010000120.1:0-8211 GCA_040380385.1 Phycisphaeraceae bacterium
CGCGCGTGGTGGTCGCTCGCGGCGATTGCTGCTGCCGTCGCTGCGTATCTCTACGCGCCGCGCTACGAGTGGCCCGCCGAAGAAGTCCCGCCGACGGAACAGGCACGCTTGGCCTCGAAGAAAGTGACCGAAGAGGCTCTCGAGCGCGTGAAGGCTGAAGTTGAAAGCGCGAAGGCGCTTCCTCCCGAGTTGAAGGATTCGATGAAGCAACTCGCGGAGAACGCAGAAGCGAAAGTCGGCGGCGAATTCGACGACGACGCACGTCGTGACGCAATTCGTCGAATGAGCGAGATTCAGCGGAAAGTCGATGATCTTCGCGATCGTGCTGAGGTGCGCAAGGCAGAGGCGCTGAAGAAAGATCTTGCGAGTCTTGAAAAGCAAGAAGGCGAGACTGCGAAGTTTGGCGAAGCGATGGCGAAGGGCGATTTCGCGGCAGCGAAGGAAGAGCTCGGCGAACTCGCGAAGAAACTCGACTCAGGCACGATGAGCGAGGACGAGAAATCCGCCGCGCGTGCGGCACTGGAGAAGATGGCGAATTCGCTCGAGAACCTCGCGGAGAAGCAAGAGTCACTGAAGGATGCGCTTGAGAAGGCTGGTCTCGATAGCCAACTCGCGAACAATCCGCAGGCACTTGAGCAGGCGATCAATGAAGGCAAGGGTCTCACCGAGCAACAAAAAGAAGAGTTGCGCAAAGCGGCCGCCGGTGCGAAAGCAAGTCAGCAAGCGCTGAAGAACATGGCGAAATCGGTGCAGAAGGCTGCGCAGAAGCCACCTCAATCAAAGCAGCCGCAGTCGAAGCCGCCTCAACAGCAGAACCAACAGCAAGGTCAACAGCAGGGCCAGCAGCAGGGCCAACAACAAGGTCAGCAACAAGGTCAACAGCAGGGCCAACAACAAGGCCAACAACAAGGCCAACAACAAGGCCAACAACAAGGCCAACAACAGGGCCAGCAGCAGGGCCAGCAGCAGGGCCAGCAGCAGGGTCAACAACAGGGCCAACAACAAGGCCAGCAGCAAGGCGAGTCTGGGCAACAAGGTGAGTCCGGCGAGTCGGGCAGCGAGTCCATGCAAGGACTCTCTGAAATGGCGCAATCGCTCTCGGAACTCGAGATGACCGAGCAGATGCTTTCTGAAGCGGAGGCGCTCGCGAACATGGCCGAGCAGGAGTCGCAGTCGCTTGGCGAAGGTATGTGTAAGGGCGGACAGTCCTCCAATCCAGGCAGCAACCCGAGTGGTCAGCCAAGCATGACCCCTGGCCAACAGCGCGGAATGCAAGGTGGACGAGCGCAGGGTGGAAACACAGGCAAAGCGAAGACTCCCACCGGCACGAAGTCGCAGAAAGCGCAGTCGAAGAATGCCGGTGGTGATGTCATCGCGCGTCAACTGATTGAGAACCCGAATCCCGAGGTCGGTGCAAGCGTGATTCCCGCCGAATCGATCGGCGAGGCCGTCGATGGCGGATCCGGCGCCTCGGTCGGTGAGGATCAAGTTCCTGCACATCTCAAGGACACCCACAAGCACTACTTCGGCACGATCAAGAAGAAGATCGGCGCGGGTTCGGCGTCGAACGCAGCACCTGCGTCAACACCTGCGGGAAACGCGACTCCGCCGAAGCAGTGAAGGATGGCTGCGCACCGCGCGATAGGAATACGCGCATGATCTCGTACGCATGTATGCGCGCAAGTATGCGCTCATGCATGCTCACCTGAGAGCGCGAATGAGAGTGGGAGCCGAACTTGAAGCGTGCATTGATGGCAGAAACATCCGCATCGCCACGCGCCTCTCGATCCGCGCTTGATGTCTCACGTCGCGCGTTTCTGAAATCCACCGCGCTTGCGTTGCCCGCGATCGCCGCGACTTCAGCGAGTCTCGCATCGTGTGCGGCGCGCGATGGTGAGGTTGTGGTCTACATCTCCGTGGACGACGTGCTCGCGCGCGAGTTGCTCGCTGCCTGCACAAGTGCGACCGGCGTGAAGGTGCTACCAGTCTTCGATACCGAGGCGACCAAGACCACGGGGCTCGAGCAGCGCATTCGCGCGGAGTCGAATCGTCCGCGCGCCGACATCTTCTGGTCGAGCGAAGCGTTCGCGACCGCGCGGTTGGCCGCCGATCGACTCCTGCGGCCAGTGCCGACGGCAATGATCGGGCGCTGGCCTGCCGCGCATCGAGATCCAGACGGGCGTTGGATCGCGTTCGCGGCGCGCGCGCGTGTCGTGGCGTATCGCTCCGATCGCGAGGTGGTGGTGCCCGAAACATGGGCGGCGTTCGCCGATCCTGCGCTTCGTGCGAACAAGGCTTCGGGAAACGGTGGAGATCCATGTATCGCGATCGCCGATCCGCGATTCGGGACGACGCGCGGACACATCGCGGCGCTCGATGCCGTGTGGAGTGCCGCGCGATCGAAGGCAACTTCCGCGACCGAGCAAGTAACTTCACCGAGCTGGGAGTCGCCCACACTCGAAGGTTGGATCGATGGCCTGCGCGCGAACGGCGTTCGAGTGCTTTCTGGCGGCAACGCGGCGACAGTCGATGCCGTTGCCTCCGGTGAAGTGACGTTCGGATTCACCGATTCGGACGACGTGTTTGCAGCACAGGCGCGAGGTTTGCCCATCGCGTTCGCGTTGCCGCGAACGTTTTCGAAAGGTGTTGCAGGCGGCGGCACGATGCTCGTCCCGAACACCGTCGGACTCGTCGCGGGTCGCCCTGAACGTGCGGAAGTTGACGCCGTGCTCGAGTGGATTGCGTCGGCAGAGTGTGAGCGATTGATCTGTCGATCACCGTCGCGCAATCTTCCCATCGGTCCAGATTCCGCAACGGTTTCCGCAGAGTGCAGCGCTGCGTTCTCCGAAGCTGATCCGCTCGCGTTTGACGTGGCTGTGTTGGCGAAGAGCTCGGATCAAGTTGCTGCTCGGGCGCGAACGTTGCTTGAGCGTGGCTCGGAGAAGGCTTGATCGATGCCGAGTCGCGGTGCGCAAACTCGATCGCAAAGACTCATGAAGCGATGGCTTCGTCCGAGGCGACTCGCGGCATTCCTCGCAACTTTGATCGCCGTGGTACTCGCCGTCTTTCCTGCTGTTTCGCTTGGTGTCGACGCACTTTTCGGCGACGCATTCGGTGGAGGCGCCTCAAGTCGTTCGAGTACATCACTCATCGCCGCCCCGGATGCGCCAAGCGGAGCGTTCGCCTTGCTTGTGCGAAGTATGGGCTGGGCGCTCGCGGCTTCGTGCACTGCAACAAGTCTTGTGTGGGGTGCAGCGCGCATGGCGCGACGAGAGCGCGACTCTGCGCCGCGCACCATCGCGATGGCATCCATCTTCGTGCCGTTGATTTTGCCGCCCTGGCTTCTTTTTGCGGCGATGTGGCTTTCGGTTGGGCCCGGAACGTGGATTGGTGATCTCGCGGAACGTATGGACGAGGTGCCACTTGTTCGCATGTCGGCGCTGTTCGCGGCGACCACCGTGTGGGCGATGGCGCCCGCGTTCGGCGCGCTCCTTCTCCTCGGCTCGCAGCGACAAGCGCGGAGTGACGCGTTGCTCGCGCTCGACGGCGCGGGCACGTGGACACGTATCCGCGCGGCACTCGCCCGCGATGCACGCGGAATCGCAGCAGCGATCGCGCTACCAACGGTGTTCTTACTCTCCGAAACCACGGTCTACGACCTCGCACTCGTTCCGACCTACGGCTTCGAAGTTCGTGCGCGCGAAGCACTCGGTGCGCGTCCGTCAGAACTTCTCCTCGTCGCGTGGCCGGTCATGCTCGCAGCGCTCGCGTGCGTGGTGTTTGCACTGCGGCTCGTGGTGACCGACCGCACTCGCGCACTCCGCGAACGCGATGCCGCGCAGCGTGCGGAGTTCTCGCGCGTTGGAACCGCGCTCCTTGGAGCAGCGGCACTTCCAGCGTTGTTCCTGACGGCACTCTTTGTCGCAGCACTTCGCACAACACCGCGGCCTGGCGACTTTCTGCGCCTCCACGGTGCTTCTGCGGGGGCCTCACTGACGACCGCAGCCATCGCCGCAGTGATCGTTGCGTTGTTCGCCGTCGCGTTACGGCTTGCACTCGATAGCCGACGATCTGAGCCAACGCGCAGGCTCTTTCGACTTGCCCTTGTTGCGGCGGGTTCGACCTGTTTCGCTGCGCTCGTTCCGGGGACGGTGCTCGCTGCGGCGCTCGAGAGTGCCTACAACCACGCGTTCACCGCGTGGATCTACGACGGTCCGGCGATCTTGGTGCTCGTACTGGCGGCGCGCGCATCGATTGTTGCGGTGCTCATCGCTTTCGCGTCGCATCTTTGTGAGCCCGAGTCCGCGGGTCGACTTCGCGCGCTCGATGGTGATGGAGTGCGTGGGGTATGGCGTACGCATCGACACGCGCTCGCCGCCATCGCGGGTGCTGCGTTTGTCGTGGGTTTTGGATGGAGTCTTGGCGAACTCACAGCAAGTGGTCGACTGGCACCTCCAGGAATGCCATGGCTCGCGACCGACATGCTCAACGCGATTCACTATCAACGACCGGAGACGGTGCTCCTCGGCGCGCTTGCGCTCGTTGGTGTGGCGTGGTTGGGTGCGTTCCTCGTGACGCGTGCGGTGCGCGCCATCACGGTTCGAAATCTCTCCCGCAGCGCATCGATTTGGGTCTTCGTGCTTTTGGCTGCGGGTGTTGCACTCCCTGCGTGTTCAGAGCGCGACGGCACGGCAACGCTTCCCGCGACCAATCTCGCGAGCAATCTCGCTGGCGAGCCCGATCCACCCGGATTCGATCGCGATGCGCCCGTCGTGCGACGCCCACTTGAGGTCGCTCGTGCGCTTGAAGGTGTTGGGCGCGGAAAGGGCCAGTTCAACGGGCCGCGCGCGCTCGCCACCGATGTGGTGACTGGCGACATCTACGTCATCGACAAGGACGCGCGCGTCCAGCGCTTTGCGCGCGACGGGACGCACATCTGCGAGTGGCGTATGCCGAAGAAAGACCGCGGTAAGCCTGTAGGCGCAACGGTTGCGCCAGACGGCTCGCTTGTCGTTGCGGATACACACGAACATCGCATCGTCGCGTACAGCCCAGAAGGCGAGATCCGATGGATGCTCGGTGAGTATGGGCGCGAGCATGGGCAGTTCATTTATCCAACCGACATCGTGTTTGCACCAGACGGTCGAATGTTCATCGCTGAGTATGGCGGCAACGACCGCATTCAAGTCTTCGATCGCGAGCGGCGCTTTCTGTACGCCTTCGGAACGTCGGGCTCAGGGCCCGTCGAGTTTCTGCGGCCACAAGCGATGGCGCTCGATGCTGCGCGCGACGAGCTCTACATCGTTGATGCGGGCAACCATCGCGTGCAGGTCGTCACGACCGATGGCGAGTTTCGCCGCGAAATCGGTGGGACTGGCCGCGAAGAGGGGAAGTTCGCCTATCCGTTTGGCATCGTGCTTCTCATCGATGGAGTCCCAGTGACTTCGCAGACACTGGCGGCAGCTGCCGAGGCGCCTGCGGCAGAAGTTCGGGCGGCGGGCATGACTGGAAGTGCCGCCGCAAACGCAGCGGTCGCCTCGTCTGCGGAGGATGAGCATCCTCGCGAAATCGTCGTGGTCGAACACAGCAACCATCGCGTGCAGCGGCTCGATGCGCGAACGGGCGAAGTGCGCGGTGTTGCTGGCGGAATCGGCCGCGAGAGTGGGCGACTCAAGTATCCTTGGGCCCTCGATGCGATTGGTGTCGGCCCGGATGGGAGAGCACTCCTCGCACTCTGCGATCAAGGCAACTCGCGCATCGTTGTTTTCTCGGTTGTCTTCTCGGTTGTCTTCCCGCCTCCGTAACAACTCTCGCAAGGTACTCCGCGAAACAATTCGTCTCCGAACTCGCTGAAAGTTTCGACAGATACCGACGCTCCGAGATACTTCAACCGCTTCCGTCGACTTCACCACCATGCAATTCGAGCGCCCCATCTTCCTCTTCCTCCTCTCCTTGCTGGTGCCCGTGGTGGTGCTCGCATGGAAGAGTCGCAAGAGCGAAGAGGCGTGGAAGTGGTGGTCGAGTCTCGTGCTGCGTACGCTGGTGGTGCTTGCGCTGGTCGTTGCGATCGCGCAGCCGTCGTTTGTTCGCCGTGGCGAAGCGCTGACGACCGCGTTCGTCCTTGATCGAAGTCGTTCGATTCCGCAGCCGCTCTTGAAGCAATCGCGTGAGTTCGCGCAGCGTCTCGTCGAGCAGAAAGAGAAGCCCGAAGATCGCGTGGCAGCGGTCACTGTCGGACGCGAAGCTGAAATTGCGGCGCAGCCCGACGCGCGTTCGATCATTGCGGGTGACGAACACGCTGGCGACCGCGACGCGAGCAATCTTGCTGCGGGCATTCGACAAGCATTGTCGATTCTTCCCGCGGATACTGCGAAGCGCATCGTTCTCATCTCTGACGGCAACGAGAACGTGGGCAACGCGCTTGCGGAAGCGGATGTCGCGAAAGCGAACGGCATTCCGATCGATGTGATCCCGCTCGAGTACGAGTCACCAAACGAAGTCGTATTCGAGAGTTTGAAAGCGCCGACGCGCGCGCGGCCCGGTCAAACGCTTGATCTGCGCATGCTTTTGCGCAGCCAACGCGCTGCGCGAGGTACGGTTTTCCTCCGCGACGGTGGACGTCCTGTCGATCTCGATCCAGAAAGCCCCGGCGACGGTCTCGCGGTCGATCTCGAGCCCGGCCCGCGCACGATTTCGCTTCCGTATCCAGTCGAAGGCGCGGGTACGCGTCGATTCGAAGCGGTGTTCGAGCCCGCCGACGACTCGCAAGACGCGGGCCTCGAGAACAATCGTGTGACCGCGGTGACCTTCGTTGATGGCGAGGGCGTCGTTCTCGTAGTGGATCCCACCGATGGTGAAGCTGCAGCGCCGTTCATCGATGTCCTCCGCAAGAGCAATCTTGAGGTGGCCGTCGTCCAACCGGAAGCGCTCGGCGGCGGAAGCGATGTCTTCTCGGGGTACGACGCGATCGTCCTCGCGAATGTTCCGAAGTGGTCGATCGACGGCGAAACGGATCGTTTGCTCCGCGCGTACGTCCATGACCTTGGCGGCGGGCTTCTCATGCTCGGCGGCGATCAGAGTTTCGGTGCGGGTGGTTGGATCGATAGTGACGTTGCGTCGGTGCTTCCTGTGAAGCTCGATCCGCCCGCCACGCGGCAAATGGTCCGCGGCGGACTCGTCTTGATCGTGCACTCGTGCGAAATGCCGCAGGGGAACTACTGGGCGCAGCAAGTTTCGATCGCCGCGATTGAAGCACTCACGCGACTCGATTTGATCGGAATCATCACGCTCGTGAACGGGCCGACGTGGTCGCATCCGCTGCAAGAGGCGGGCGACAAATCGAAGGCTGTAGCGGCCGCGCGATCGATGATCGTCGGCGATATGTTCGATTTCGAGGGCTCCGTCGCGATGGCGGTCAAGGCGCTCGAGGATTCGCGTGCGGGCCAGCGCCACATCATCATCATCTCGGATGGCGACCCCGCGCCTCCGACGCAAGCGACGATCAACCGCGCGATTGCCTCGAAAGTCACCATCACCACCGTCATGGTGTCTGGGCACGGCACGCAGCAAGACTACGTCAACATGAAGTGGACGGCGGAGTCGACGGGCGGTCGTTTCTACGAAGTCACGAATCCGAAGAATCTCCCGAAGATCTTCACGAAGGAAGCGGCGGTCGTTTCTCGCAGCTTGGTTGTTGAAGGCGATTTCCAACCGTCGGTCGCGCCGAGTTCGAGTGGCCCGTTGCGTGGAGTTTCGGCGGTGCCGGCGCTCGCGGGCTACATCCTTACGGTGCCGCGCGAAGGTCTGGCGCAAGTCGAGATCGCGAATCAAACGGCGGAGGGTGTTGATCCCATATACGCGTATTGGAATCACGGGCTTGGTCGCTCGATCGCGTTCACGTCGGATGCTGGCACGCGTTGGACGAAATCGTGGACGACGTGGGGTGAGTATCGCGCGTTCTGGGAGCAATCGATGCGCTGGCTGCTACGACCGGCAGTGCCAACCAACGCGCAGGTGCGATCGCGCGTCGAGGGTGACACGGCGATCGTTGACCTCGAAGCAACCGATCCAAACGGCGGATTCGCGACCAATCTTGATCCCAGCGCGATGATTGTGACGCCCACCGGCGATACACGCGAGTTGACTGCTGTGCAGATTGGGCCTGGCCGTTGGCGCGCGGAGTTCCCCGTCACCGAAGCGGGCTCGTACCTC
>JBEIJG010000121.1:0-8167 GCA_040380385.1 Phycisphaeraceae bacterium
CGCGCCAGCGCGGCGACTCTGCCCGCGTCGGTGCAGCACGAGAAAGTAGTACTTACACATGCCGCATCCACGCACGCGGCGATCAAGAAATTCATCGTCAGAAGCAATCTGTTGCATGACAACGGTTCTAAACGACGATCGTGATTTGTCAAGAGATGTACGGCGTTCGAACGTGCTGCGCGGTGCTACACCGTGATACATGGCACTGCACGGCGCCGCACGGCGCTGCGTGATGTTGCACAGTAAGAGGTGAGTGCAATGCATTGCACTGGGGTGGAGACAAACACCAACGACGCGTACCGCGCATTCACCGCCATTCGTCGCGCAGAACTCGCAAGAAGACAGGATTGTTGGTGTGCACGCGATCCCACGATTTCGTAAGCCACGCGTGCGCTTCGCGTTCATTCCAGCCGTGTCGACGCATGGCCCACGCTTTGAGCACAAAGCCAGTACGACTGCGTCCTCCGTGACAGTGCACGAGCACAGGTCGCGTTGGATTTTCTGCAAGCAGCGCATCGATCGAACGAACAGCATCGCTGAGTGCTGCGCATGCGTTCGCATTGTCGTGCTCTTCGTATTGATCGATCAGGAACACTTCGCGTCGGACGGCGTGTTGCGCAAATGCTCCGCCGGTTCGGCAGCGCGAAACGACCGCCCACTCGATTGGGGCCTTTGATGCCGCAGAAAGATCTGCAGCGTAGATGGGCACATCATCGTGGACGCGCGTTGGCCCACCCTCATCCTCACTTGGCGCAAATGCGACCGGCTTGTGGCCAAGCAATCGGCGCGCGACTTCTTGGAGTGCAACGAAGTCGTAGCGTTGCTCGCCACTGGGCGTTTGCATCGCGCCATGGACGTAGGTTGTCCATCGACTTGGAATTGCCTGAATCCCAAAGCGTGCGCCTGCAAGTGAGCCTGCGACACAACCGACGGTATCGGCGTCGTCACCGAGGTTGACCGCCGTTGTGACCGCTTCTTCGAAATCACGCGCGCGGCGTACCGACCACACCGCTTGCGCCAGACATGTCCACACAGTGCCGTTACCAAACTTTGCCTGCGCAGGCGTCCATGCGGAGTCGAGGAGCGGGCGCCATGTTGTTTGTCTCGCGGGTTCAAAGGTGGCGATGACATCTTCCATCGCAGCGAAAATGTCTTCACCAAGAAGACCTGCGCGCACCATCGCGGTATGCAGCGCGACACCTTCGTCGTTCGCACGATCGTGATGTGTGAGTTGCGATTGCGCCCGTGCCAGCACGATGACCGACGCAAGCGGTGCACGCAGCGTGAAGAGTGGCACGGGCGTGTTGCGCATCAGTGAGCCGTTCCCCGCAGATTTGCCGCCGTTTTCAGTGCGTGCGAAGGCGGCAGCTCATGTTGGTGTTGCAGGCGAGAGCGCGATACGCGTCAGAATACCGACGTCTTTCGCGGTCTTCGCCCACGCGCGCCAACGCGACCACACGTCGGCTGCGTCGAGTGCGCCGTGTACGAGCAGCGACTCCGCGATCGCAAGCGCCATGTGCGTGTCGTCGGTGAATTCGCCAGGCGCCCACATGCCCGAACCGTTGGCGCCGCCGCCGATCATCTCGCCCCGACCGGCAATCACAGGCTGCGGAAATCGCGCGCGATAGAGGCCGCTCTGTTGAAACTCAAACGGCGCACCGAGTGCGTCTCCAACCGCAGAGCCGACGAGCGCGCCAATCGCATGTTTAGCTTGTGCTGTGGGATGAAGGGGCAAGGAGGAGAAGCGTGTGGCGGGTTGATTCACCGATCCCAGAAGTACAACCAGTCGGTAGTGCTACGCACGGAACCAGATAACGTAGTCTGTCCTCTATGACGTTGCAGGAACTTGTTGACGAAATCGGCCAACAGCCCTCTTGGGAAGCGAATGGGAAGCGGGCACCGCATAAGCCGCTCACCCTGCTATTTGCACTCGGACAAGCAATGCAGGGAAACCGAATGATTCGGTACGAGAAGGCCGAGCCAAGGCTGATTCAACTCCTCGATCGCTTCGGCCCTCCCCGTGGTATTCAACATCCCGAGCAACCGGTGTGGCGATTACGAAGCTACCGGGGTGCTCCCACAAGCTTTTGGCGACTCGATGGAGACCTCAAGGGGATTGAGGGTGCTGGGGGTAATCCGCGACTTGGTCTCATGCGTGAGCGCGTTTCCTTCGGACTGAGTGAATCGGCGTGGGATGTGATCTGTGGTCAAGCCGGATCTGCGTATCTCATCGCAGTCCAACTCGCTGAGGAGATTGTTCCAACGACCCTTCAATACTCGTTACTGGAGGCTGTGGGTATCGATGCTCCAGCTGAACTCTCGCTCCCAGCTGCTGCTGAAACGACTGTCGCTAGCCGCCCAAGTCTCGCGGTTGTTTTCCGTCAGCGTGTCACGAGTACGCGACTTCTACGCGATCCGGCGTTTTCGCGAAAGGTGCTTGATGCCTACGAGACGGCGTGTGCGATCTGCGACATCTCCCCAAGGCTCAGTTCACAACGTTTTGGGCTAGAAGCTGCCCACATTCGATGGGCGCAAGCTGGAGGTTCAGACGAGATTCCGAATGGACTCTGTCTGTGCAAGATGCACCACGTCGCTCTCGATTACGGCGCACTTAAAATCGACGAGACTATGAGAGTGCGTGTTTCGTCGCGACTCGACCCCTCAACCGAATCACTGGAGATGTTCGGTCGATTCGAAGGAAGAGAAATTCGACTTCCAAAGTGCAATTCCAGCCATCCAAACGAGGAGATGCTGCGGTGGCACGCAACAGAAGTCTTCAAACCGTAGTTGTTGTTGGCTAGACGACCACCGACAAGCTTTGGAGTTTCCTTACCCCCTACCTCGCGCGAGCCGCGATCTCATACCAACGCGCGGGCATCGGATTGGCAAGGCGACCCGTGATGCTCATCGGACGCTCGCCCACAATCTCGGTCGGCCGGAACGCACCCATGAAGACATACGGCTCTGTGCCAAACGCATCGTCGGTTGCCTGCCGGACGAATAGCCACATCGTGCCCTTGCCCTCGCGGGCCTCAACGATTCGTCGACCATCACCCGTCGTCTGACGCGCGGTCGCCTGGCTCTGCCAATGAAATACATCGGGGCTGATCGCATAGTCGCGGTACCGCGTGCGCTCAGTGAAGGTGTTGGCGTGCTTCTCAAGCGTGACCAGCATGAGATACGCCTGATGCTCCTCAATCCACGCCACGCCCGATTGGGGGATCGTCCGCCAAATGGATTCAGAACCAAACGCCGCGAAGAGCTGACGACGGGTGTACGTTCGATGCAGCCCAAGCGGCACTTCCGTAGGAATCTCGACGGCCGATGTGGGCACGAGGCTCGTCGCACGTCGAGAAAGCGCGCCAAGCAGCGCGCTCAATTCGCTTCGTAGTAACTCATTCGACCGGAGAAATGCGAGCGCATCCGATAGACCAACATGCGCCTCTGACCGGAGCGCGTTGAGAATCGCTTCTGCATACTCGACCAGCAGCATCGAGTTCCGACGATCGACGGCAAGTCGCGAGAGTTCCGCGCACCCTTCAAGTGCATCGAGCATTGCGATCCCGTGCGTGGCCAATCGCCGATCGTCGGTGCATGCGATGGAGCGGAGTCCAGCGAGGAAGGGCTCGATTCGATCGAGCTCGGCCTGCCCGACGCGTGTATTCGCATGCGCATCCCGCGCACCCGCGAGAAGCGCGGTCCACGAGCAGCGGACGTCTCCCTTCGCGTACAGCACGCGCGGATCGCTCCCCGTCGCCTCGAGATACTCGTTGAGTTCGGGCAGCCGGTCGAGCTGATCGCGAAGAAGCCGAACTGCCTCGAGCATGCGATCGCGCATCGAGCGCGTCTGTGCGCGAATGTTCGCAAGTACCTGCTCGCGCGCGATGCGTTCAAGTGTGATTGAACAACCTGGTGGGAGCGCCGTGAATCCCCTCTCTACCTGCCCTTCCATCGAGACCGAAGGATCGGCGAGCATCGCACCGAGGCGGTCGCTGAACCGAAACTCTTTGCGATATTGCCCCACAAAATCGAGCACCGTGAGGCAATCCTTGCCTGTCTGCGGACAGAGTCGAAGTCCACGACCAAGTTGCTGCAGATAGATCGTGACGCTGTCGGTCGGACGCATGAAGATCACCGTGTCGACCTCGGGGATATCGACGCCTTCGTTGAAGAGGTCGGCGACGAAGATGATCTGCAGCTCGCCGCGATGAAGACGCGCGATCGCATCGTCTCGTCGCTCAATCGAATCCGTTCCATCGAGCGCCTCGGCACGGAGCCCACGCTGTCCCCGCGCCTCCGCTTCAAGGCGCAAACGCTCAAATTCGGCCGCCATCGTGCGCGCGTGCTTCACGCCGCTGCAGAATCCGATCGCGCGCATGCCGAGCGGATCCGCGACATACCCGACGATCGCTCGACGCACATTCTCGATCCACGGGGTGCCAGCCTCGAGATAGCGAAGTTGGACGTCCTCCATCTTGTATCCGCGCGGCGTCCAATCGACGTTGCGGAGATCGATCGTATCGGTGACGCCGAAGTAACGGAACGGAACGAGCAAGCGTCGCGCGATTGCATCCGGAAGCCGGATCTCCGCGGTGATGCGGTCTTCAAAGTGTCGGGTGATATCGAGGCCGTCCGCCCGCTCTGGCGTGGCGGTGAGCCCGATGAGTGAGCGCGGCTTGATCCATTCGAGGAGTTTGCGCCACGACGGCGCTTCACCATGATGCACTTCGTCGACGACGACGTAATCGAAGTGATCGGGCGACAACGTCGATGTTCCGATGCGCGAGTTCCATGATTGAATCGACGCAAACAACGCGTCGCACGGGCGATCATCTCGTCCTGCGACGAGCAGGCCACCGAAGTTGAGGTCGCGCACGACCTGTGCAAAGCTGCTGCGTGCTTGCCGAAGGATGCGCTCCGAATGCGCGACGTAGAGCATGCGTGGCGCGCGACCCTCTGGCGCGCGGAACCCTCTCGCGAAATCGCGATAGTCGAACGCCGCGATCATGGTCTTACCAGTACCCGTCGCTGCAACAACGAGATGCCGAGTGCGTCCGAGTTCGCGGCGCTCGACCGCGATGCGATCGAGAATTGCCTGCTGAAAGGGCTTCGGTTGGAGGTCGAAGATGGTGAGTGAAGAGAGTTCTTCGCCGCTACTTCGCGTGGCGGAACTCTTCTGCTGCGCAACAAGCGCTCGAAATTGTGCATGCGTTTCATGGTTCTCCGCGACGCCATACTCCATGAACTCCGGGTCGCCCCACCACTGTTCGAAGGTCTCTTCGATCTTCGACCAGAGACCAGGCGATGCTGCTTGCGACAAGCGCACTGTCCACTCAAGTCCTTCGGTGAGTGCCGGCCGCGAGAGATTTGCCGAGCCGATGTATGCGCTGCCGAAACCGCTCTCGCGATGATGGATGTACGCCTTTGCATGAAGCCGCGTCGACTCGACATCGCGAGAGAACCGAATGCTGAGCCGCGACTCATTTTCACGCGAGATCTGCGCGAGTTGCTCAAGCGCACTCGGATCGGTCGCGCCCATGTATGCGGTCGTCACAATGCGAAGCCTGCCGCCACGCTTGAGGAAATCCTCGATGTAGGCCTGCATCATCTTCACGGCCGTGTGCTTGATGAACGACACAAGCCAGTCGACGCGGTTCGAAGTCGCAAGCTCGCGCTTCAACTGCAACAGCAAACTCTCGGTGCCTTCGCGACCTGTAAGAAGTCCGTGATCTGAGAGATCTGGCGGACTTGTCTCTTGCTTCGGACCGATGCGCTCGAGCACGAGTGGCAACATTTGTGCGATCGAGCCCGGATCGATCTCAGGCCCTTCCTGCAGTTGCCGCAATAGCCGATTGACGAGATCGATATCAGCGACCGACGCAACTTCGTCGGAACTAAGGCGCGACTCGATCGCTTCAATGACCGCCGTCGCGAGTTCGCGCGCAATCAACCGACCATCGCGTCCCTTCAATTCGCGAACGCCAATGTCGACTCCCGCACGACGCGCTAATTCAAGCAATCGCTGAAGTTGCGAATCGATGACGCTGTCATAGAGGCCTTCAATCGGAAGACCATTTGCGACGCGGATTCGTCGATGCGAAGCGGATCCATTTCCCATAGCCGGAGCTTACGTTGCGCCGCGCAAAAACTCGAACAAGGGCGCGGATCGGGCCGGCGCCACGAGCGCGAACGCGCCACTCTTTCACACAAACCACTCTTCGATGGGCTTCAACAAGAACTCATCTATTGCGATTCCATCAGCACCGACGAGCAGCGGCCGCGCCTTCGGGTACGCCTTGAGAAAGGCACCTACGCCAGGCAATCCGTCGCGACGCCGGCCACTCTTGACTTCGATTGCGATGACCTGACCTGCGCGCTCGACGACGAAGTCCACCTCGAGGTTTCGCTCCCGCCAATAGAACACACGACACTTGCCAACTGCGGCGGCATTGACAAGATGTGCACCGACGGCACTCTCGACCAGCCGACCTCGAACTTCGGGCGATGCGAGCAGTTTTCGCGGCTCATCGCCGACAAGCGCCGAGGTCAGTGCCGTGTTGAAAACCTGAAACTTCGGGCTCGACCCGCGTTGTCGAATCAAGTCGCCGGAGAACTTCTCGATACCACACACCATTCCGGCCGCCTCCAACAACCGTAGGTAGTGTGCGAGCGTGACCGTGTTTCCCGCATCCTGAAGCTGCCCCAACATCTTTTGGTAGGAGAGTTGTTGGCCCGAGTGTGAGCATGCAAACTCAAACACACGACGCAGCAACGCAGGCTTGTCTATACGTGCGAGTTGCAGCACGTCGAGATTGATGGTTGTGTCAACAAGTGAATCTCGTACATATGCGGCCCATCGGGCCTGATCACGGACAAGCGGTGCTGCGCCGGGATATCCCCCGAACACGAGGAATTTGTCGAGGTCGAATCGAAACGCTCGACGCATCTCTTCAAAGGACCAATGCGTAACTCGTAGGGCCTCAAATCTCCCTGCGAGGCTTTCCGTAAGCCCCTTTTGAAGTAGGAGCGGCGAGGACCCGAGCAAGATCACGCGAAGTGAGCGTCGCGCTGATGTATCTTCGTCCCAAAGGCGCTTCACCTGCTCTGACCAATTCGGGAGCTTTTGAATCTCGTCGATCGCGAGTACCGCACCTTCGGCAGCATGACGACGACTCTGAACCGCGGCCTTCTTTGCACCGCGTGCTGTGCCGCCTGCGCCGCCCGCTTGCGTGCGTCCAATCTCCCACTGCTGACGTAACCAACCCTCGCTCAGCGATCCAGGCTCGTCCGCAGACGCGTAGTGGGTCGGTAGCCCGCTTGACCGAAGCGCCCATTGCACAAGCGTGGTTTTGCCCACCTGTCGAGGACCGACAACCACTTGCATATGCCGACGTGACTCTTGGATTCGTGCGAGCAGAGACTGCGCGGCTATACGGATGATCTCAGGCATGATTACAAATTACTCAGCGCCCTGAGTAAAATCAATCAACACACTGAGTAATTTGTAAAGCTCACGACCAAACGGGACCCCAGCGAAGCCCATTGTCGCGCACGCGAACCTTCCCTACCCCCTCGCCCTACCCCCTCGGCGCGGCATCTCTCGCGAGATACACCGTCTGCGATGGGAACGCGAAGCCTGCTCCGTGCGAGACGACCACTTCCATGAACGCGAGATTCAAGCGTTCGACTGCGTCGCGATAGAGCGCTGCGTCGGCGGTACGAATCGTCGCCTTGATGTCGACGTCGAGGCTGCTCGCGCCGAATGCGAGGAAATGGACGCGCACACTCGCGGGATCGACGAGCGCGTCTTTCGCGAGGACCTCGCGCAACGCCGTCACAATCGCGCGCAGCTGCGCGGGTGTCGTCTCGTAGCGAAGGCCGAGCACCGCGCTCAGGCGGAATCCGTCGCGCGCGCTCATCTTCTCGACACGGCTCTGCGCGAGATCACTGTTCGCAACCACAAGGAGCGTCCGATCAGGCGTACGCAACTGCGTCGAGCGAATACCGATCTTCTCGACCGTCGCGATCGAGCCGCCGATGTTCACCGTGTCGCCTGGCCTGAGCACGCGATCGGCAAGCACCGACGCGCCGCCGAAGAGATTCGCGAGCGTCTGCTGCGACGCAAGTGCCAGTGCCGCGGTTCCGATGCCAAGCCCTGCGATCACCG
>JBEIJG010000122.1:0-8161 GCA_040380385.1 Phycisphaeraceae bacterium
ACCGAGCACGCGAGTTTGAGCGCTCAGAGACGGGTATCGCTGCGGAACCGACTGCCGAAATCATCAGAAGACTCAGAAGACTCAGAAGACTCAGAAGACTCAGAAGACCATGTCAGACAATCTCAACAACTCCTCGAAGAACAACCCGCACTCCAACCTCCCAGGTTCGCCCGAGCAAACGCTTGGGACGGGGGCCACCGCAGGTGCGGGGAGCACGGGAAATGCCGGAAGTGCAAGCAACTCCAGCGAGCCCGCCGCGCTTCAGCCGCTTGCGGCGGCTGGTGAGCGCGCCGTCGCACTCTCCCGTCAAACGAGCCTGCAGAACTACCACATGCTGTCGTTCCGCAAGGCGCTTCACCCTGAGTTCTTCGGGATCGAAGGTCGCCAGCGCGTCCAACACGGCGAGTATGAGACCGAGGCTTGGATTTTCCGTGGCGGGCACAGCGTCCGATTCCAACTCAATGGTTTCTGCATGAGTGAAATCGTGGTCGAGCACATCGATCAGATTCCCGATCGTGGCTTGATCGCTGCGCTCCCTTGCGCGGGCGAGCGCGACTTCGAGGAGAAGGTCGCAGAAAACCTCGTCTACATGACCACCATGCAGACCGAAACGCTTTCCGACCACCTTTACCTTGGTACCTACAAGGAAATGATGGCCCACGCGCGCGAGAACAACTCGCTCTTCTCCGCTTGGACCGATGCCGCGGGCAAGCCCAATCTCTCGCTCGTTGATGTTCAACACTTCCGCAATGAAGTGCACATCCAGGGCTACCACCTGCGTTCGGATTGCGGTCTTGTTCTTCGAACGCAGTCGATGGTGCAAATCGTTCCTGTCAAGAAGGGCGAAGCCGGACGCGACAAGAAGGGCGCGAAGTCTCCGTCGAAGTCGGGTGGAGCGCAGCCCGGTGCTCCGCGAACGACCAAGCCACGCTAACTGCACCGCACCGGCGTTCCCGACGAGAATCCACGCATGACACACCTCCTCCGGCCAGGCAGACTTGAGGTCGAAACCGACCTCCTGCTCGGTGCGGAGGAGGTCTTGCTTCCATCGTCGTGGCGGCTCGAGACGGTCACTACCAGCAATGCAAGAGAGCATGCGGTTGGTGCGCTGAGTGCGGGGAGTGATTCTCGTGAGGAACCTCGTGAGGAACCTCGTGAGGAACCTCGTGAGGAACCTCGTGGCATCGCTCCCAATCGATTCGGTTCCTCGGCCCGAACGGCCGCGCAAACTGCTGCAAGTCGAGGTTTCGATGCGGCGCTCTTTGAATCAAAGCCGACGGCTCGACGAGCGCTCGACGATTGTTCCAACGAGCGTTCCAACGAGCTGCACACTCCACAACCGACGCAACCCTCGAAGCCCGAACAACCCTCGAAGCCCGAACAGCCCTCGAAATCACTCAGCTCGATCGCACCTTTCGTCTCGTTGCCACCCACAGCTGAACGCCCAACCGTGGGCGAGCGTGGTGCCGCCATCGCCGATTCCATTGTGCCACCGGCCGGAAGCTCCAACGCCGAGCGACTCGAGTTACTCCGACTGGCGCACGCGGCATCTTGTCCGCACTGCACGGTCGTAACGGGCCACACCAACCTCGTGTTCGGCGAGGGAAACTCCGAGGCGGAACTCGTCTTCGTCGGTGAGGCGCCGGGCGAATCTGAGGATCTCGCCGGTCGGCCGTTTGTTGGCAAAGCAGGGGAGAAACTGGATGAGATGATCCGCGCGATGGGACTGAGGCGCGAGGACGTCTACATCGCCAACGTGCTGAAGGCGCGACCTCCTGAGAATCGCACTCCGCTCGCGCATGAAATCGAACGCTGCGGTCCGTATCTCCTCGCGCAACTTTCGATTCTTCGCCCGAAAGCCATCGTGACGCTCGGCGGTCCCGCGACCAAACTCCTTCTCCAGAGTGAACTCGGCATCACGCGACTCCGTGGCGTCATGCACGAAGTCACGCTTGGAATCGCAAGCGGACAACCATGCAACGTGCCCGTCATGCCGACGTTCCATCCTGCATATCTCCTGCGCAACTACACCGTCGAGGTTCGAAAGCAGATGTGGGAAGACTTGAAGCAGGTGCTCGTCGTGCTCGGTCGAAATCCGCCCGGGCGCAGTTGAGCATCCATCATGCGTGGTACATACGTCACGTCGAACCCAACGGCGAACACCGCGCTCATCCCGGCGGCGGAACATCAAGAACGATCGTGACCGGCCCGTCGTTGAGGAGCTCCACTTTCATCTCCGTTCGAAACCGTCCGGTCTCGACGTGCAGTCCGCGCTCGCGAAGTTGCTCGACAACATGCACGACCAACGGCTCGGCATCTTCCGGCCGGGCTGCGCGGACGAAACTCGGGCGGTTTCCACCTGAACAGTCGCCCGCGAGCGTGAACTGGCTGATGACGAGCAGAGATCCGCCGACGTCGGCAACGGACAGATTCATTTTCCCTGCGGTGTCCTCAAAGATGCGCAACTTTGCAAGCTTCTCTGCGACGCGAGAAGCTTCCGCGCGTGTGTCACCCGCTTCGACCCCGAGAAGGACCGCCAGCCCGCCGCGCTCGCCAAGTGCGCCAACAACGGTACCGTCGACGCGCACGGAAGCACGAGTACAGCGCTGAATCACAGCTCTCATCAGGGGTACCGAAAGAATGCGTCTCGACCAGTTCGTCGACGATCAGGCGAGCATGGCCATCGACGCCGCAGAAACGAGCGCGTTTCCTTGTTCGTCCACAGTCTGACGATAGTCGATGAGCTCAACTGAACTTGGCGAGGCGAGCTTCGATGCGGCGAGAAGTGCACCAGTCGACGTCCAGCGTGTGACGTTCTTCGATGCGCGAAGTGCGGTCATGAACGGCTCGGCACCCTCGATAAACGCCTTCATAAGCGCGCGATCGTGCTTCTCGACGTCGCGCTGCTGAGGCTCAGCGATCGCGACTTGATCGCCGAACGCGCGGCCAGCGTGCGCCAGATCAGCGCTCGCGATCACGAGCGTGCGACCGCCTTCGGCGGCGAGTGCGTCACGGAGTACCTTCACGAACGCATCAATTCCAAGACGCGCTCCATCTTCCGCGACAAGCGGGGCGTTCGCATCCGGAATAAGCGCGGCAATCACTGGAACATCACCGAAGAGGTGCTGAATCCACGGAAGTTGAAGCTGGATGGAGTGCTCGGGCAGGTGATCGAGCATGTCCTTGAAAAGCGCCTCACCCGAAGCTGCGCGAAGACGCGCGATGATGTTGGCATCCGCGCGAACGCGTCCGAGCGGCGATTCAAAGCCGAGCTCAGCAACGGTCACACCGTCGCCGAGACCGAAGTGGTTGTTCCCAAGAATGACGACGCGATCTGGACGTGGGCCCTTTGCGATCGTGCGGTAGCTCGACGCGTAGATCGGCGAACCGCGTTGGTAATCGAGATGGCAAGTGACGATTCCCGAAATCGCCTCTTCAATGCCGGCGTCTTCAGCTTCGTCGAGCCACTTCTCGAGTTGCGCACGAATCGCAGCGGGGTCCTCACCAAGCGATCGGGTTGCGCCTGCAGGGAACGCGCCCGTCTCAAGCAGAGCAGCCTTCTTCTTCTCTTCGAGCGCCTCGCTCGTTGGACCCCAGAGCAGACCGAACTCGTCAAGTTTCTTGGCAAGATCTACCAATGGGGCGATGTCAGGGATCTTGATCTGAGCGCCGATTTCCTCGATGGTTCGCTCGCCCGTGAAGAGCTGCATCACTTGGAACGCCTGCGGCGGCACAACCATCATCTGAGGCGAGAGCATGCAGGGGTCCTGCAGTCCGAGAAAGGTCGCCTTCTGACGATTTCCCTGCTGATCCGCGACCTCGCCCTGAACGGGCACCGGGTGAATGCGACGAAGGGCGGGGCGAGAGATGTGGTCGGGGAGGGTATCGGTGCTCATGTCGGAATCCGGAGTCGGGCGGGAAGTGTAACGGCCGGTCGGCGACCCACCGACGCGAATTGAACTTTCCATCCATTAGAATCGCACTTCCCCTCAACTCAACTCAATGGAGGGCGGTAGGCAGTCCGATAGAGAGGTCCCGGCGCGTCGCCGGAACTTCGGCGAGGACGAGCCTCACGGCAACCGCTCGCAACATTCGGGACACCCCGAGGCACGGACATGTGTCCGGTCACGCAGGGGGGTCAGCATTCTGAACACGCGTTTCAACACTCGCCTACGTAGAAGTCCGAACAGAAATCAAAACACGCCCCTCCCGCCGGTCACTCCACAGAAGAAACCGATTCGCAACTGGAATCGTCGACTTTGATGACAAAGGAAAACCGAAACATGCGCTCTGATCACTGGCATCATCGTTTCATCCGTACCAGCACCTCTGCAGCCCTCGTGCTTGCAGTCGCGGTATCCGCTCCCACCTTTGGACAGAACGCTGCTCCGAGCGTCTCTCCTGCAGCCGAGAGCGTGCAGAAGACTGAAGACGTCAAGAAAGCCGATCCACAGCGCGTGCGCGAACTCATCTCGAGCACGCGCAGCGCGGCAGCCGCTGCCGGCCAAGAGAAGCCAATGCCGACCGAGCAGGTTGTGAATCCGAATGAAGCGCCGGTGATCGTTTTCGATCCGCCGATCGCGGACATGGGCGAAATGGCTGCGGAAGTGGCCAAGACCGTCACCATTCAGATCAAGAACGTCCACTCGGAACCCATTCGCATCAGCAAGGCGATTCCTGGCTGTGGTTGCACCACGCCGGTTTGGCCGAAGGACCCGATTCCACCTGGTGGCTCGGCTCCGTGCGAGATCACGCTGAAGCCGGGCGCCACCCAGGGCATCAAGCTCAGCAAGAAGGTCACGTTCCAGATTGAGAATCACAACCCGGTCGTGCTCTCGGTCGAAGGCAACGTCGTTGCCTACGTCGTGATGACGCCCGCAATGCTCGAGTCGCCGAGTGAAGACGGGTCAACCACCGCGCCGGGCATCATTTCGCTCGAAAGCGCCGACGGCACCGCGTTCAAGATCACCGAGGTTTCTCCGCCGGTCATCAAGGACCTCAGCACCGAGGCGAAGCAACGTCACACTCTGACCGTTGATTGGGCGAACTGGGAGAGCGCTGGACGCTCGCCGAAGATCTCGATCAAGACCGATCACCCGAAGTCGCCGTCGCTCACGATGTTGGTGAAGCGATCCATGGTCGGCAAGAACGCACCGACTGCACCTGACGCCAATAAGCCGGTTGCAGGCCCAGGCACGACCGACCTTGTGAACGCCGTGCGCTCGGGCGACCTCGCGAAGGTGAGCTCTGTGATTGCGAGCGGCGCGGACGTGAACGAGCGCGATCGCGCTGGTCAGAAGACCGCCATGCACTGGGCTGCGAAGACCGGAAATCGCGCCGCGATGGAAGCGTTGGTCGCAGCCAAGGCTGACCCGAACGTCAAGGATCGTCAGGGTCGTACGCCGCTCTGGTCGGGCGTCGAAACCGATGTCGAAGTCGTGAAGTTCCTCGTCGACAAGGGCGCCGATGTCAATGCACGCGACCTCATCAAGTCGACGCCGCTTCTCTGGGCGTCGGGCTTCGGCAAGCCAGAAACTGTCGCGTTCCTTCTCTCAAAGGGCGCTGATGTGAAGGCGACCGACGACAACGGCTGGACGCCACTCATCTGGGCTGCAGGTCTTGGTCAGCCGATGACCGTCGACATCCTCGTCAAGAGCGGTGCTGATCTCACGGTGGCCGATCAAACTGCCGGCGACACGGCGCTTCTCCGCGCGGCACGCACGGGTAAGCCAGAAAGCCTCAAGATTCTCATCGCCGCAGGCGCCGACGTTTCCGTCAAGAACAAGGCGGGACAAACCGCGCTTCACCTCGCCGCTGCGAGCGGAAACGTGGAAAAGGTTCAGCAACTTCTTGCCGCAAAGGCAGATCCCGCGGCTGTTGATGCCAAGGGTTGGGCCCCGATTGACCACGCGATGAACCGCACCGCAGGCGACAAGACCAAGCTCCTCGAAGTGCTTCGTCCTGTGAGCCCAGCTCCGCAGGCTGCCAACCCGGCGCCAGCGGGTGACGCGGCTGCCGCACCGAAGCAGTAAGTTCGCGGAGATCGTCCGCGCCCATTGGCCGCGCCGATGGATCGTGCATCCGAACACACCGCGCACCCACGAGGGTGCGCGGTGTTTCTTTGGTGATCAAGTCCGCATTTCGAAGGCGTTACACTCGCGCGCCCGCGCCTTGGCATGCACGGCTTTCAGCGAGTTCGTCCTCATGAGCACTACCACCACCAATCCCGTAGAAGCACTCGTCGTTCACCTTCAAGAGACGGCGCTGTTGTCGACCTCGAACAACCTCCTCGATTGGGATCAAGAGACCACGATGCCGCCGGGCGGACTCGAGTGGCGCGCGCGACAACAAGCGTTGATCGCACGAATCGTGCACGAGCGTGCGAGTTCTATCGAACGCGGGGATCTCATCTCTGCCGTCGAAGCAGATCGCGAGGCCATGGCTGATGCGGAGACAGCCGCGATGGTGCGTGAAGCACGCCGCGACTACGAGAAGGCCACCAAGTTGCCCGCAACGTTGGTCGAGGAAATGGCAAAGACTTCGAGCATGGCGAAGCATGAGTGGGCAGAAGCGCGCGCTGCAAGCGATTTCAAGCGCTTTGCGCCGTGGCTTGAGAAACTCGTTGGACTCCTGCGCGCGCAAGCAGATTGCTTCGGGTTTGCGAAGGACGGCGAACGCTGGGACGCACTCGCGGATCTCTACGAGCCGGGCTGCACTGCCAAGTACGTGGCGGGAGTGTTTGATCCGCTTCGCCCACGGCTCCAAGGCTTGATCGCAGATCTTTCGAAAGCACCCAAGCAACCGTCAAACGCGTTCAACGATCACTTCGTTTCGATTGATGCACAAGAAGCGCTTTCGCGCTTCGTCGCGGACAAGATCGGTTTCGATTTCAACCGCGGCCGCCTCGATCGTTCCACGCACCCGTTCTGCGGCGGAACGCACTGCAACGATGTGCGTATGACCACGCGCTACAACGAGCGCTGCGTGAACGATGCGCTCGGCTCGACGATGCACGAATCTGGTCACGCGATTTATGAGCAGGGCCTGCCATTTGCGCGGATTGGCACGCCGCTTGGTGAGAGCGTGTCACTTGGTATCCACGAAAGCCAAAGCCGCATGTGGGAGAATCAGGTTGGACGAAGCCGCGCGTTTTGGCAGTGGCTTGCGCCAGAGATGACGCGCATCGTTGGCAGTGGCGTCGAGCGCCACTCGCTCGATGATCTCTACGGCGCCGCGAACGTGGTCGAACCTGGCTTCATTCGCGTCGAAGCCGACGAAGCAACCTACAACCTGCACGTGATGGTGCGATTCGAGATTGAGCGCGCAGTGATTGGCGGAAGCCTCGAAGTCGCTGGCATTCCGTCGGTTTGGAATCGTCTCTATAAGGAACTGCTCGGACTCGACGTTCCAGACGATCGCCGCGGTTGCTTGCAGGACATCCACTGGTCGATGGGTGCAATGGGCTACTTCCCGACCTACACGCTCGGAAACCTGTACGCGTCCCAGTTCTTTGAAGCAGCGTGCGCCGAGATGCCTGGCCTCGTCGAGGGTTTCTCTCGCGGCGAATTCGCGGGGCTGAAGACGTGGCTGAATCGCAACATCCACATGCACGGAAAGCGCTACAGCCCGGCGGAACTCGTGCAACGAGTCACGGGCAAGCCGCTCTCTGCAGAACCGTTGATGCGCCATCTCGAGGGCAAATTGCGGCCTCTCTACGGGATCTGAACGCGCTCCACATGCGACTCGCATGAGGCCGATCGAGGTTCGCTTAGAGGGCTTCTTCGTCGTCGAGCGATCGATTGGTGGCTTTCGCGGGCGATCATGGAGAACGCTGTTGGGACCAGCGGGGGAGTCTGCTACACTCTTCCGTTTCCCCTCAGCGAACCCCATATGGCCGATCCGAACCTCCGCAATATCGCGATCATCGCGCACGTCGACCACGGCAAGACCACGCTCGTCGATGCCATGCTTTCTCAATCCGGCGTCGTCAAACTCGGCGAAGCCGGTGACGTCTGCATCATGGATTCCAATCCGCTCGAACGCGAACGCGGAATCACCATTCTCGCGAAGAACTGCGCGGTGACGTACACGATTCGCGAAGGAAAGCGCCGCGGTGAGGTCTATCGCGTCAACATTCTCGACACGCCCGGCCACGCCGACT
>JBEIJG010000123.1:0-8155 GCA_040380385.1 Phycisphaeraceae bacterium
CAGCAATAAGCACTTGTGCACGGTTTGTGGGACCTACGGTGTGGGCACAGATCCGCCCGCTACCCGCCCGTTGGCGCGGGTGCGGGCGCCGGTCGATCGTCGCGCAGCGGTCGCTCGAGCTCGCGTTCGTCATCGCTTCGGCGCGTACCGCCTGAGACCGGCGGCGCTTCGGCGAGCCCGCGCGCGCGCAAGTACGCCACCATCTCCTGATGGAAACGGATCTGCGCGTAGGCGTAGATCGTGTCGTGGGTGAGGCCGTCGATCAACTCGATCGAACCGTCACCTTCAGGGATCGGCGCACCGCGCGTCCGCGCGTCCGCCTTCCAGGCTTCAACCTTCGCCTTCAATCGCGCGACGGCGCGCTGCAAGTAGTACGAATCGCGCGTTCCGCAGAGGATGCGCACGCGGTCCTCAAGAATGCGCCCGATGCGTGTGGGGTCCTTCGTGAACCGCCGCGCGATGTCGTGGCGCGACCAGGCTTCGACGGTCACGGGATCGATCTCGCCCGTCGCCGGGTCACAGAGCGGTCGCGGCGCGGCGCGTTCGAGATCGAACGGCGACCACATCGCGTCCCACGCTGCCCACTGACAACCGCTTCGGCCGTTTGGATCCATCGCATTTTCTGAGGCGACCTCATCGCGAACAGTCATGAAGACGCGGTCGTCGCTCGGCCCGAGGATGCCGCGGTAGCTTGGTGTTTCGCGCCCATCCGACGACACAAAAAGATTGAGATCGCGATAGAGATCGGTCTCTTGAAACGCGCTGAAATCGACGGGATCGGGCGCGCTCGCGAACGCGGCTCCGAAGACCTCGGGATACGTCGTCACCAAATGAATCGCCGTCCATCCGCCGCTTGAGTGGCCGGTCACGATGCGCGCCTCAGTGGCGCGAACGAGCCGAAATCGTTCCTCGAGATACGGAATGAACTCTTCGACGAGCGCACGCCCGATCGGGCCGTTCGTTTCGCTATCGACGAATCCGCTGTGGCCCCACGGTGTGTCGGCGTCGAGAAAGATCCACGCCGCCTGCGGAATCGCCGCGCGCGCCTGTGGGCTCTGTAACGCGGGCGCCGCATCGGCCGCAGCAAGGTGATTTGCGCCGAAGCCGCCGACGACGTAGATCGACGGCCACATGCGCCGAGGGAACGACAGGTCGTGATAGCCGTAGGGGAGCACGACTCCGGCGCGCATCTTGAACTCACGACCGAAGTGCCGCGAAAGTAGTTCGCTCTTTCGTTCGATCCAGACGAGTGTCGCCTGTTGGCTCGGTTGCCCCGAGCGTTCGTCGGCGGTGTTTGTGTCATCCGGCGTCGGCACGACCGTGGGCAAGACCTCGCTCAATGCAAGTCGCACTTCATCTGCGCGGTCGCTTGCGAGTTCAACGCGCAAAGGCACCGAGACAAGGTTGCCGGGCCCAAGGTGCCCGCGTTCGGTGAAGTCGGTGTCGAGCACCGCTTGCACGCGCCACGCGCCGTCAAGCGTCTCAAGCGCGCCGCGAAACTCCGCCGTCTGCGCAAAGTCGAACTCCACGATCGCGCCGTCGATCTGCGACGCGACCGGCATCGAAACGATCGGCTGGAGGGATTCGAAGAACGGCCCCTCGGCGGGAGCGACGCCAGCGAATCGCGGCGTGTCGGGGACGAGAAAGAGGATGAGCCGACCGGCAGGCGTGGATGCAGGCGTGGATGCGGGTGTGGATGCGGGTGTGGATGCGGGTGTGGATGCGGGTGCCGTTTCGGGCTCGGTCGAGGGCGGAGGGGCGGGGTTGCTCCGCGAAGTACTTCTAGAGGCGCTTCCCGGGGAACTTGCCGCGGGTGCCGCAGCGTCTCGACCACCGAGCGCACCCGTCGCTGCGTCGACAGTCTTCTCCCCAGAATCAGCCTTTGGAAGCCGCCAGGTAATGAAATATCGGTCCTTTGGTGGCGGTGGCGCCTCGACGGCATCGACGGTCGGCGGCAATTGGCCAACGCTCGAACCCGCGATCGCAAGCCCCACGACGCCCGCAAGGCACCCGCGGCGCTCCGCGAAAGATCGGTTGATGGCATGAAAGAGGTGCGCGAGTGCCGTCATGTGCTGATTCTCGACCGTGGGGCGAGCCGATACAACGGAACCCTGCGTCGGATGCGGCCCGCGCGTTCGGCAGGTTCAGTTCGGAGCCCCGCATCATGTTTGATCGATCGGTCTTGTCGATGTCCCGTCCACAGACGTCTTTCTGGCCCGCTTCCGCGTTGCTCGCATCCTTCTTGGCGGCGTCGTCCCTCGTCGCCGGTTGTGCCGAGCACCGTACCTTCGAAGACGAAGTCTTGTCGACGCACCGCGACGTCCGCGACGCGTTCAGCGCCCACACCTTCGTCGCCGACGAACCCGTCGAGTTGAAGACGCAGGGCCCTGTCGCGATCGACATCGACAATTTCGCGGGCGACATCGTCGTGCGCGCCGATCGCAAGGTCGAGCGCACCTTTGTCGAGGTGCGTCGCGTGTCGACCCATGGTTTCGGTCGTTGGAACGAATCGCGCGAGGCGCTCGACGACGCGCAATGGACCGCGACGCTTGAACCGCGCGTCGGCGGCGGTGAGACGCTCATCATTCGTACCGACACGCCAAATCCGGAAGAACACTTCCATCACATGGAGATTCTCGTGGTCGCGCCTGCGCTCGACACGGTGAAGATCCGTACGACGAATGGCGACGTCACCATCATCGAGAACCAAGGCTCGGTGGACGTCGAGACGACGCGCGGCGACGTTCGCATGATGACGCCGTGGCCGATGACCGGCCCGATGACGATCATCACGAGCGAAGGTGCGATCGATTACCGCGTGCGCGGCGAATCGAAGGGCGTCTTTGATTGTGAAACCCACGGTGGTCGCGTCAATCAACGTTGCGAGTATGGCAGTTGGCTCGCGCTCGACTCGAAGAACGACCACGATCGCTTCTACGCGGTACTCAACGGAGGAACAAATCCCGTGGTCTTGCGCACGAGCGATGAGAACATTCGTGTCGCGGTCGTGCCGAATCCGACGGCGGTTGGGCCCATGATCCATGAGTGATTCATGAGTGAATGACGCGTGGTTCATGAGCGCATGACGTGTGATCCACGCGTGCACGACGCGTGCGCGACGCATTCGCGCGCGGCTCTCGACCCGCGCCGACGCACGGCAGAGACGAGTCAATCTTCGCTGCCGCCGCGGATCAACCGCGGCGGCAGTCGCCTTTCAGATACAGTCCACCAAGGCCGCGCAGCAAGCACTCGCCGCGGTGACGAGTGACGAAGGACGTCGATGAAAGAAGTACAAGACCACTGGTTTCGACTCGCGAAAGAGGAGGGCTATCGCTCTCGCGCGGCGTACAAACTCATCGACATCGATGATCGCAAGCGACTCCTTCGTCGCGGCGATCGTGTGCTCGACGCGGGCGCCGCGCCAGGAAGCTGGTCGCAAGTTGCTGCCGAGCGCGTCGGGCCGAAGGGCGAAGTCATCGCGGTCGATCTCAAGTTGATCAACGGTGGCGGATACCCGCCCAACGTGCGCTGCATCCAAGCGGACTTGCGCGACCTCGATCTTGCCGAGATGGGCGGACGACCGTTTGACGCGGTCATCTCCGACATGGCGCCCGACACGACGGGCGACCCGATGGGCGACGCGCTGCGTTCGGCGCGACTCTGCCACGACCTCCTCGATCGTTGCGTCGATTGGCTGCGCCGCGGCGGAAATCTCACGATGAAGGTCTTCGAAGGTGGCGAGTACCCCGAGCTCTTGAAGCGTGCAGGCCGCATGTTCGAAGAGGCGAAGGGCTACAAGCCGCGCGCGTCGCGACAGGAGAGTGTCGAGATGTTCATTGTGTGCCACGGATATCGCGGCGGCGATGGGCGCGTTCCGACGGCGGAGGACTCGATTCTCCCGAAGCGCAAGCCTTCGAAAGGCTGGGGTTCGGGGTCTGAGTGAGAGGTCTGAGTGAAAAGCCGAGTGAAGATGCCACGCGAAAGGCCACGCGAAAGGCCACGCGAAGCGTTGAAGGGTCGGAGTGAAGGGCCGCAGCTGACGACGAGGCCTGACACCACGCAGCACGGATGACCGTGACGCGAGCGTTCGGAGTCGCACACGGCCGTGGAATCCTCGTCGCATGAATTGCCGATCGCGCGCAGTTCATGCCCGCGCGGATCATGCGCGCGAGGCCCGACCCCGCGTGGGCGCTCCAAAACGGTGCTCAGAAACCGCGGGAACGACTCTTGCATGTCGCTTCCCCGCTCCGGCGATGTCGCTGGTGCGATTGGAGCCCTCTATGCAGATCTCTCCCTCCGCGTCGCTCTCGATCGGCCCGAATCGTCCTCTCCAGCGTCCTGTTCCCCAGACGCTGGCGAAGGCACAGGAATCGGGTGCGGGACTGCCCCCCAACGCAACCGGCGGCCCCGCGCAGCAACCGATTGATATCGCGACGATCCTGCAGCACTGGGGTACTTCGAATGCCGAAGCTGACCTCAACGTCGATGGCATCGTCGACGCGCAAGACTTGGCGCTCGCTTCGTCGCAGCAGAATGCTGGCTCGACCGCGGTGCAGGGCAGTTGGGGCCAATCGGGCGTCAACGATGCAAATGGCGACGGCGTTGTCGACGCGACCGACCTCGCGCACGCGCTCCACGCGCAAACCGTGCCGCCTGCGGGTGATCCAGCCAACGACCGCACACAGATCGTCTCCGCCGTGATCGATGTCGCCATGCAGGCACGTGACAACGATGGCGATGGCGAAATCATCGCAAGTGACTTCAACGACAACGGCCGCATTTTCCGCCAACTCGATCTTGATGAGAGCGGCCGTGTCGGTCGCGAAGAGCTCGAGAAAGCGCTCAACGCGCACTTCGCGCGCTACACCGAGGCAAATCCGAACGCGAACCCGCAGTCGTTTGCGTCGCGTTGGATTGAAGCGTTCCTCGGAAAGCGTCCGGCCCCCGATCTGCAGGGCATGGGCCGCGTCGAGCAACTCTTCCAACAAGGCGCGGGCAGCCTCACTGGCCGCGGTGGAATTTCAAACATCCTGTCCGCGCGCGCATGACTTGAGCCCATCGCGCACGGAAATCGAACACGCCCGTGGCAGGATGCCGCGGGCTGTTCGCTTTTGCATCCCGCGTGCGTCGTAGCAACGGAATCGCGCTCCGGCCACGCAAGACGGTAGAGCAACGCACATGGGCCAAACGACAAACCCCGCTTACTGCGCGCGGGGTTTGTAGGGGAGAAAGAAGTTGTCGAATGTGGCTGCGCGTAGCCTTGCATCTCGACGCATGCATCCATACGTGACCCTTGATTTGGGACCCTCGATCCGAGCTGCGCGGAAGCACGACATCGCGGAACCGACAGCACTTGGCGTCGGATCATCTTCTTCCGTCAGAGAGAACCTCGGGTCACAGTCCGTTGACCGCCGGGGAGTACAGCGATCCCTCACACTCTTGCCATCATTCTTGCCATCAACCTTGCCATCAACCTTGCCATCACTCTTGCCATCACTTGTGCTGCATCGAGCGTCCAACTGGCTCACGGCCCGTTTTGGAGCCCAATCTGAAGCCCAATCTGAATCCCTGTCGGAGCCAGGCATCTTTCGTTGCACAGGCTTTGGCGACGCGCACCCTCATGCGACCTTCGGCATGCGCGCAGGCGGCGCTGCGAGTTCGCACGTACGGCCGAATTGCTGAGATTTCGACCACTTTTCTTGGTCGCGCTGATGCGTGTTCACGCGCGCGCGAAATAAGGCATTCGCCCGATGAAATTGCCGAACCGAACCGTGGCGAGCGGCGTTCTCTCTCTGTCCGTTGGCGGACGGTGCGCAAGCTTGGGACGGCTGGGCGCGCCGCATCGGAGATCTCCGACGAAACCTTCCGACGGGCACGCATCTTCTCCTCTCTCTCGCACAGCGCCGACCACCATGTTTCAAACTGGGTCGGCGTTGTGCGTTTTGGAGAGCGCGATTCGATCGCTGCGTCACGCGGACGCGACCCGAGCTCACTTTCGCGAGCAGGTGCCCCAGCTCTGGAGCAGTACCGAGAGATCCGCGCTGTCAATGATGCCGTCGGTGACGATGTCGACGCCGGGGAGCGTCGTCGCGGTACCCCACGTCGCGAGCAGGACGGAGAGATCCGACGTGCCGACCTCGCCATCGCGGTCGAAGTCGGCCGGGCATTCGGCGAACGGCGCCTCGCAGAGGTCGAGGATGCCGTTGCGATTCGCGTCGGCGCCGGGTGCGCTTTCGATCTCGCAGCTGTCGACGATGCCGTTCGCGTTGCAGTCGACGTTCGCCGCTGAGAAGTAGCGCACGCGGAACTCAAGCCACGAGTCGATGGTGCAACCCTCCGGATCGACCGCAAGCGACGCGGTTGCACGCAGCGTGAGCCCGCCGTCGGCCGCGATCTCGCCGTTGAAGGTGTTCGCCGGGACGGTGAAGGTGCGCCACGGCAGGATCACGTTGCACTCGCCGCCCGCGGCGAAAGCCGTGCCCAGTTCCACATCGCCGCAGGCGACGGTGACGAACTCAAGCGCCGCACCGAAGTCGCCGCGCGCACGGACATCGATCGCGACGGGTGTCGCGGCGCGCGCCGCCGCAGGGATCGTCCACACCGCGGGCGCATCGACGCCGATTGGCGTGAACTGCTCGGATGTGCGGTCGATCGACAGCAGCTTCTCGCATGCGTCGCCGACGCCGTTGCCGTTGCAATCCTCAAGTCGGCCAAGCATCGCATCGCACGCGTCGTGTACACCGTTGCCGTCGCAGTCGTGGCCCTCAAGTTCTTCGAGATCCGAGATGCCGTTGCGGTTGCAGTCGTCATCGACGATGGCGACGACATGTGCGAACGAGACGGAAATCGACGACACCGGCGGAAGCGCCGGTGGCACGATCGTCGCGACGCTTCCTTGGCAGGTTCCGCCGGTGGTGCAGCCCCATGCGCGCACGGAGCCGTCGGCACGGATGGCGACGCTGGTGCTTGCGCCCGCCGAGAAGGCGGTGACGGGCCCGAGATCCGTAGGAACCTGCGCTTCCACGAGGAATGTCGGCCAGCCCGTCAGGAATCCGTTCGTTCGCCGTGCAAGCGCATGGTCGGCGCCAGCGCTGAAACTGGTCACGACGCCGAGCGTCGTCGGTGGCGCGAGGCTCGTCGAGCCCCACGAGCCGAGCGTTCCGTTCGTCCGGTGGGCGAGCGCATAGCCATTGCCCGCATCGACGCGCGTCGCGAGGCCGATCGACGCAGGTACCGTCGACATCTGGATGTTCGGGCCCCACGCGAACACGGTGCCATCGGTGCGCACGGCCGCGCAGAAGTCGGCACCAGCCGTCACCGAGATCGCTGCGTTGAGCGCGGCTGGCTGCTGCAAGGCGTATCGGCTCCACACCGAGAGATCGGCACGGCGTCCGATGAAGGTGCGTTCGCCGCTGCTGAGGCCTTCCGAGAGATCGAAGTCGATGGAGTCCTCGGGCGGCGGAAGCGAGCCGAACCGACCCCACGAGAGAAGGCTTCCATCGCCGCAGAGCGCGGTGGTGCTGTCGCCGCGCGCATGCGCCATCCGCGGCAGTGGCCCGATGGCACGCGGAATCGCAAGCGCGGTGCTGCCGGCGTCGATCCCGAAGGCGCGCACGCTTCCGTCGGCCAGCAGCACCATCGTGTGCAGTTCGCCGCAGCGGACGCGCGTCGCCGGGCCGAAGTTCGTGGGCACGCGCGTCTCGCCCTGGCTGTTCGAGCCCCATGCGCGCAGCGAGCCGTCGGCACGCACGGCGACGGTGAAGGTCGTACCTGTGTCGACCGAGATCACGGGGCCGATTCCCGCGGGAACATTGCACTGCCCGAAGGTGTTGTTGCCCCAGCACGCAAGCGAACCATCGCCACGGCGTGCTGCGAAGAACGCCGCGCCGGCCGCGACCTCGACCACATTGCGGAGGCCTGCCGGAGGTGCTGCGTTCAGTGAGAAGACGGTGCCGTTCGTACGGAGCGCAACGATGCGGCCCGAGTTGAGTTCCTTTCCGAGCGCGAAGTCGGCATACGGCCCAGCAGGGATGGCAAGCGAACTCGCGCTGCCCCAGAGAACGATGCTGCCGTCGCTCTTGAGCGCACCCGAGATGTTGGGCCCCGTAGCGATCTTCACGACGCTTGCCAAGCCCGCAGGCACATTTGCCTGACC
>JBEIJG010000124.1:0-8102 GCA_040380385.1 Phycisphaeraceae bacterium
ACAATCACACGCAAAAGTACGACAACTCGGATTACGCCGGTCCTCACCTCGGTGACTTTACCTTCGCCGACAGCACCCGTTGTAACGGGCTCGTTTTCACATTCCTTTCCGCAGATCTTCTTGGCGTCGACTTCTATCGACACGGGAATGTCGTGGTCGATCTCGGCGCAATCGAGCGTCCGCAGGGATAAGTTCGCGTGCAACTGGCGATCATCGTTCAACTCTTCGTCGCGCTTCTTGCGGGCGAAATCGCGGGAGCTCTCGCGTTCCCCGCGTGGATCGGTGCGGTCGCGGTTGTTCTTGCGCCGCTCTCGGTGCTCGTGGTGGGTTCATGGAAAGTGCGACGCGCGTTGCGCGCGATGGATCGCATGCAAACTGCATCGGTCGACGCGCTTTTCGCGTGGATGCCGCGCGCTCCGTGGCTTGCGACGATGTGGATTGTGATCGCGGCGGCGAGCGAGCTTCCGACCGAACTCATCGCGCATGGCGGCATTGCGGCGAGCGCGAGTGTGTTGTTCTCTGCGGGTATCGCAGCAGCGTTGGTCGCGTCTTTCGTGCTGTATCCAGTCGAGCGCCGTGTGCGCGAGAGTTCCGTCGTACGAACGTTGGATGCTGGCCACGCCGTGCATCCGATGCCCTCGCGTGTTGGTTACGTTTGGGCGCAAGCGCGTGCTGGACTCGTACCCTTCGTGGTGCCGTTGATCGTGCCGCTGGCGCTTGGTGAAGTCGCGGCGCGCGTCGCTCTTACAAACGGTGCGACCGACCCTGAAACTTGGCGACTCGTTGGCATGATTGCCGCCGCAGCGGCACTCGTCGTGTTGGTACCGCTCATCGTTCCACCGCTCCTCGGACTCAAGCGTCTCGCGGCGGGATCGCTGCGCGATGAACTTGAGCAACTCGCGCGTGAAGCGCGCGTTGGCGTCTCAGAGATTTGGGTGTGGCCCACGCAAGGTCTTGTCGCAAACGCCGCCGTCATGGGACTTTTTCCGCGTCTTCGCTGTGTGATGCTTTCCGACACGCTGCTTGAGTACATGCCGCGCGAACAGATTCTGGCGGTCATGGCGCATGAACTCGGGCACGTCGCTCGCCGACATCTCGTTTGGATGGTGGCTGTGATCAGCGCGTGTTGGACACTTGCAGGCCTCATTGCGGATCCACTCGCGCAGGCGATTTTTCTAGATCTTTCCGTCGGTGGCACGGATGCGGAAATCGCGGCGTTGGCGCGATGGCTCGCGCTCACGCGCGATGCGCTCATCGTGATCGCTGCGTTGTGGATGTTTGGATGGTCAAGCCGTCGCTTCGAACGACAGGCAGACACCTACGCAGTGCAAGTTTTAAGTGCGCGCGCGGGTTCGACGGAAGCAACACCAGCCGCGGTCGACGCGATGGTTGGTGCGCTTGGAGCGGTCGCGTTCCTGAATCATGTTCCGCGTGCGAGGCCGAGTTGGCGACACGGTTCAATCCAGTGGCGGCAGGAGTATCTGCGAACGCTCCTCGGGCGAACGCATGCAAACTTGCCGATCGATCGGCTTCTCGCGTGGCTTCGCTGGTCGGCACTTCTTTTGGTGTTGCTCGCGCTTCTCGTTCCGCGCATCGCTTGACGAGCGTGGTGATGGCGCGTTGCTCGCGCATCGGTACACTCGCCGCATGCGCTTTACGAAGATGCACGGCATCGGAAACGACTATGTCTACATCGATGGCACGCACGCTGCGAAGCTTGATTTCGCGCGCGCTGCGCGCATCGTGAGTGATCGTCATTTCGCGATCGGAAGCGACGGACTGATCGCCGTCTGTGCGCCGACTGTTTCTGATGCAGACGTACGCATGCGTATGTTTAACGCTGATGGCAGCGAAGGCGAAATGTGTGGAAACGGCATTCGTTGTGTTGCGAAGTTTGCGATTGATCGCGGAATTGCCTCGGCAAATCCACTCCGCGTTGAAACGGGTCGCGGCATTTTGCAGGTCGCGTGGTCGCGCGGTCGCGATGGTCGCGTGTCTGACGCGACCGTCGAGATGGGTGCGCCGATTCTTGAACATGCGCGAATTCCTGCTCGAATGCAAGGTATTGCTCCCGACGCACATGTTGTCGCGCACCACGTTGATCTCGCGCGTTGGGGGACAAGCAACTGGTGGAGCGCCGCAGGTGTTGAGCCGCACGTGACGCTCGTTTCGATGGGCAATCCGCATGCAATCTTCTGTTGCGCAGATCCGTGGAAGGTGTCGCTTGCGGAGATCGGCCCGCGCATCGAGCGCGACGCGTGGTTTCCCGCACGTATCAACGTGCATTTCGTTCGTTACGGACCGTCGCGGAGCGATGCGTTGATGCGTACCTGGGAACGCGGCTCAGGAATCACGCTCGCGTGCGGCACAGGCGCGAGTGCGGTCTGCGTCGCCGGGGTGCTGCTTGGACGAGCGGATCGTGTGCTCCATGCGCAACTTCCCGGTGGCCCGTTGCGACTGGAGTGGCCGTCCGACCACGCGAGTGTTCGTATGACTGGTCCCGCGACCGAGGTCTTTGAAGGCGACGTGGATCTTGATGCTCTTGGCGCTTCGCTCGCAGCACATCACGTCAACGATGGAGCAGCACATGTTTGATGCAGTCGAACGGCGGCTTATGGATGCACTCGCCTCGCGAAGAAACGCGATGGAGCACGACCTCGCGGAGTGGGTTGCGATTCCAACATGCTCCGGTCACGAAGAGGGCCTCGCGCGCTTCCGAAAGATCGTTCGAGCGCGGCTTGAAGCGCTCGGCGCAGCGATGTCTGAAATCGCCGGTGACCCGAAGCCTGCGTGGATCGTGCAGCCCGGTCAGCGAGGCGATGCGCCGCCGCCGGTGGCGCTGCGCGCGGTGGCGCGTGAAGGCCTTGGACGCGCGGTGCTCCTCACGGGCCATCTCGACACCGTGCATGATCCATTCGGTTCGTTCAAGGAACTAACGCATCTTTCCGCGTCGCGCGCGGAGGGGCCTGGCGCGATCGACATGAAGGGTGGGCTCGTGGTGCTCATCCACACGCTTGAAGTCCTCGCTGAGGCAGGCGTGAAGCCCGCGTGGACCGTGCTACTCAATTCCGACGAGGAAACTGGCAGTCTGCACAGCCAGCGTGCGATTCGCGCCGAGGCGCGCGCGTGCGCAGCGGTGGGTGGGCTCGGCCTCGCGATGGAGCCCGCGCTTCCCGATGGCTCGCTCGTCCTTGAGCGGCTTGGAAGCGCAACCTTCCGCATCGAGTGCGAAGGTCGAGCTGCGCATGCGGGACGAGACTTCGCGCAGGGGGTTTCGGCGGTGAACGCGCTTGCGACGAAGATTCTCGATGCAGCGAAACTCGTTGATCTCGACGCAGGTACGGTCGTCAACATCGGCCCACTGGAAGGTGCCAAGGCCACCAACATCGTGGCCGACCGTGCGCGCGCGTGGGGCAACGCGCGATTCCGAGATGCTGCTCGGGAAGAACTCGTGAAGCAGGGGCTCTTCGCGTTGGCGACCGCGCCGGACGCGGCTCTCCCGCGGACGCGCGTCGAGTACGAGTCAAATCGCCCCGCGAAGCCGGAGACCGCGGCCGTCCGCGCGCTTGCGGAGGAAGTCCGCGCGATCGGCGCCGAACTCGGCCAGTCGGTCGGCTTTGGAAAGTCGGGCGGCGTTTCCGACGGAAATCTCATGCAGGCCGAGGGGTTGCCCACGATCGACACCATGGGGCCGATTGGCGGAAACCTCCACCGGACCGACGAGTACATCGACCTCGATTCGCTTGTTCCGCGCGCGGCGACCCTCGCGATTCTGCTCGCACGACAGGCACGCGTCCCGTAACCCGCAGACACTTCTCAACCTACGCTGCAGACCCCCTTGGTGAACGGACGAAAAGAGGGGGCGCTTTGTCGTTCGCACACGCGCGCAGCTCGCGACCGCTTGAAGGAAGTTCATGACTACGACCACCTCCGCTGTTTCTCCGACGCCAACCATCGGAGCCTCTCTGCACGCGAATCCTGCGGTCGATGCGGCGATCAAGTCGATCCGCGCCGAGGTTGAGCGCGCGCAACGCGAACTCACGGGTGCGCGGCCGCCACGTGCTGAACTGAAAGAGTCACTCGATTCGTGGCTCAAACGCGCGACGGAAGTACGCGGTCGTGGCCCGCTCTATCCCTACCTCGGGTCGGGTGTCGGCAACGGCCCACTCGTCGAACTCGTTGACGGCAGCGTGAAGTGGGATCTCATCAACGGGATCGGTGTCCACATGTTCGGTCACGGCGATGCGGATCTCATCGAGGCTTCGATTCGCGGGTCGATCTCAGACCTCGTGATGCAAGGCAACTTGCAATACAACGCAGACGCGATTGAGTTTGGTGAGTTTCTCGCGAACGAAGCTGCGCGCACATCACGCCTCAAGCACTGCTTCATCACGAACTCTGGTTGCATGGCGAATGAAGCCGCGCTGAAGGTTTGCCAACAGAAGACTGGCGGTGCGCCGCGCATCATCGCGTTCGCCGATTGCTTCATGGGCCGCTCGACCACGATGTCGCAAATTGGCGACACCGCGGCGTATCGACAAGGCATCGCACTCAACATTCTCGTCGACTACTTACCGTTCTACGACCCTGAGATGGGCCAGCGCTCGATCGACATGACGCTCTGGCATCTCGAGCAACTTATTCATCGTTACCCGGGCGAACACTGCTGTTTGATCGCAGAACTCGTGCAGGGCGAAGGTGGTTTCAACACGGCGCCGCGCGAGTTTTTCGTTGCGCTGTTCGAGGCCGCACGCAAGGCGGGCATTCCGATTTGGGACGACGAAGTGCAGACTTTCGGCCGCACGGAAAGCATGTTCTGTTTTGAACGACTGAATCTCGGTGAATACATCGACGTTGTGACGATCGGAAAGATCACGCAAGCGTGCGCGTGTTTGTACACCGCAGATTTCAACCCGAAAGCAGGACTTCTTTCGGGCACTTTCGCTGCTTCAACCAGCGCGTTTGTCACTGGACTCTCGGTGTTGCGGCGATTGAAGAGCGGCGGTTACTACGGTGCGGATGGTCGCATTTCGAAACTCTTCGCCGCATACAAGGAGCACGCTGATGCGTTTGTTGCGAAGCATCCCGCGTGGTTCCCACCGGTGACGAACTCGCTCGGTCGTACTTCGAAGACCGTCGTCGCGGGTCACGGCGGCATGATGCGATTGACGCCTTTTGGCGGAAACAAAGAGAAGATTGGCAAACTCCTCAACAATCTCTTTGAAGATGGCGTCATCGCATTCAGTTGCGGACACGGGCCGTATCACTTGCGGTTCCTTCCGCCAGTCGGCGTGATGAAGCCTGAGCACTTCGGGCCTGTCTTCGAAATCATGGAAAAGTCGTTCGCGCGCACGGCCTAAAACCGCTGGAAAACGCATGTTTGTCATTCGCCCCGCCATCCTTGACGACCTTCCGACGCTTCTCAAGCTCGCGAAGATGGTCCACTTCATCAATCTTCCAGCAGACAAAGATCTGCTCGCCGCGAAGGTCGGGCGCAGTCGACGAAGCTTTGCGGGTGACGTCGACGACATTCGCGAGCGCGAGTTCATGTTCGTCCTCGAAGATGGCGAATCGCACGAAGTCGTCGGGACGTGCACGATTCTTTGCTGTGTCTCGTGGGACGGGCGCCCGCATATCTATCTGAAGACGGGAAAACGCTCCTTTTACAGCGAAGATTTGCAACTCGGGCAGACGCATGTCACGCTCGAACTTGGAACCGACACCAGCGGTCCAAGCGAAGTGGGCGGCCTCATTCTCGCGCCAGGATTCCGCGGTCGACCGGAGCGACTTGGCTCGCTGCTCTCGCTGATTCGCTTTCACTTCATCGGGCTTCATCGCGAGATGTTCGCCGAGCGCATTCTCGCCGAGATGATGGGGCCACTGACGCCCGACTCGGGCACGTTGCTCTGGGAATACCTCGGTCGACGGTTCATCAACCTCTCGTACAAAGAGGCTGACCTCTTCAGCTCGCGCTCGAAAGAGTTCTTGCTCTCGCTTTGGCCGAAGGGCGAAATCTATGCGTCGCTGCTTCCACCTGAAGCGCGCGCATTGATCGGGAAAGTCGGCGAAGAAACCGAGCCTGCGAAGCGCATGCTTGAGAAGCAGGGCTTCAAGTATCACGGCCACGTCGATCCGTTCGACGGCGGGCCGTATCTCGATGTTGCGATTGATGAAGTCCCGCTCGTGAAAGCGACGACGTCGATGCGCGCGATCGCTGGAAATGTCGCGGGAAACACCGCAGGAAATGGCGAAGCGTTTGTTTCATTCCGCGGCCGCGGCGGATTCCGTGCGGTGCGCAGCGCGTACGCAATGGAAGCGGGGAAACTCGTGCTTCCCGCTGAAACGCTCACAGCCATCGGCGCCACGACGGATCCCACCGTCGGATTTACGCCGCTTCCAGAGTCGAAGACTCGCACGCGTAAGAAGAAGGGTTAACGCACATGCAAGCGTCTGCTGCGTATCTCGCACAGTCACCGAGTGACTATGTCGATGGCGTGTTTCGGCCTCTCTCTGGTGATGGGATTGTGACGCGCGATCCTGCGTTGCCATCGCGCGTCGTGTGGACGGGAACGCCTGTCGCGTCACATGCCGAGGATGCAGTGGCTGCCGCGCGCCGTGCGTTGCCCTCGTGGCGTGCGTTGTCTTTCGACGAGCGACGCGTGTATCTCGAGCGTTGGCGCGAAGCGTGCGTGCGTCACGCAGGTCGCTTGGCCGCCGCGATTTCTCGCGAAGTTGGCAAGGTGAAGTGGGAAGCTGAACTCGAGGCGAAGATCGTTGCAGAGAAAGTGACGATCACGCTCGAAGAACGCGTGCTTGCACGCGTCGTGGGTTTTGAAGTCGCTGCGGGTGCCGGAAAAACTGGCATTTGCGCGTTTCGGCCGCACGGGGTGATGGCGGTGCTTGGGCCGTACAACTTTCCCGCGCATCTTCCGAATGGGCACATCGTGCCTGCACTACTTGTGGGCAACACCGTCGTCTTCAAGCCGAGTGAGAAGGGCGCATCCGTTGGACAACTGCTCGCGGAGATCGCGCACGAAGTTGGTTTCCCAGCAGGAGTATTCAACGTCGTTCAAGGTGGCGGCGCGATTGCGTCGCGCTTGGCGACACATCCGGACGTGGACGGTGTGTTGTTCACGGGCTCGTTCCCGGTTGGACGGCGCATTCTTGAAGCAAATCTGGATACGCCCGGTCGACTCATCGCGCTCGAAATGGGCGGATCAAATCCTGCGTACATCTCAGCGAACGCAGATCTTCGTCGTGCGGCGATCGAATGCGTGCGCGCGGCCTATGCGACGACAGGTCAGCGTTGCACCTGCACACGTCGCATCGTGGTCGACGAACGCGTGATCGATCGGTTCGTTCCGATGTTCATGAAACTTGCGTCTACGCTGATGATTGCGGCTGCGGACGATGGAGTCCCTGCATTCATGGGGCCGCTGGTCACAGGCGAGGCGCGCGATGCGGTGTTGCGCGCACAGGCCGCACTCGCGGCGCGCGGGCGATTGTTGCTCGAAGCATCACCGCTCGATCGCGAAGGCTTCTTTCTCGCACCAGGAGCGGTCGAACTCGATCGATTTCGCGTGGAGGATGAAGGCGACGAGATCTTCGGGCCATTCGTGCAAATCGCTCGAGCGCGCGATCTCGACGACGCCGTTGAACAAGCGAACGCGACGCGCTTCGGGCTGGCTGCGAGCATCTTCACGCAAGACGAGAGTGAGTGGCGCGCGTTTCGCGAGGGCTCGCGCGCAGGCTGCGTGAATTGGAACACGGGTACGGCAGGCGCGAGCAGCAAGTTGCCGTTCGGCGGAACAGGTCGCAGCGGGAATCATCGACCGGCAGGAGCGTTCGCCGTGGATGCGTGCGCGTATCCCGTGGCGACCATGATCGACAGCGCGGAACTCGTGATTCCGCAGGGGATGCATGTTGCCTCCATCGGTGGCTGACGCGTGCCAGTCTTCTTGATCTAGGCCAAGATCTAGGCCAAGATCTAGGCCAAGATCTTGGCTGAGATCTGGGGCGGGCGGTATGTGTTCGCGTTCGGCAACGTCGCGTAGACCGTCGCAGCGTCCGCGCGCGGAATTGCGAAGTGCAAAAAGCCACAC
>JBEIJG010000125.1:0-8101 GCA_040380385.1 Phycisphaeraceae bacterium
GCGCTCGACCTCGGGGCGTTCACGGGCTTCCTCTACGGCTTCAACGAGCGCGAATTCATCTACGACATCGTCGAGTACATCTCAGGCCAGCGCTTCCACCCCGATTGGACGCGCGTCGGCGGCGCATGGCGCGACATCCCAGACGACGAAGTCTTCAAGCGCATGGTGCGCAACTTCATCGACGTCCGCTTGCCGAAGTCGATCACGGACCTCGAAACCCTTTGTAACCGCAACCGCATTTTCGTCGATCGCCTCGACGGCGTTGGTGCGGTGTCGAAGGAAGATGCGATTGCGTGGAGCCTCACTGGGCCGAACGCGCGCTGCGCGGGTGTCCGTCGTGACGTGCGCAAGGACGACCCGTATCTCTGCTACGCCGACAACTGGGACGGCGAAGGCGCGGACAAGGTCAAGTTCTCGATCGCCGTCGCCAGCGCTGGCTGCAGCCTGTCGCGCTACCTCGTGCGTCTCGAGGAAATCAAGCAATCGGCGAAGATCATCGATCAACTCATCGACAAGTTGCCGGGCGGCTCGATCAACGCGGTCGCCGACGGAAAGATCGGCGTTCCCAACAAGGCCGATGTGTACGGCTCGATCGAGGGCGTGATCCAGTTGTTCGAGCTCTACATGAATAACCGCGGCTTCGACACGCCCGTCGGCGAAGGCTACGGCGCGATCGAGAGCCCGAATGGCGAACTCGGCTACTACATCGTCGCGGATGGTTCGAAGTATCCGTTCCGTGCGCGCACGCGACCGCCGTGCTTCATCAACTATCAGATCTTCCCGAAGATGATCGAAGGCCATCAACTCGCGGACATTGTTGCCGTGTTGGGTTCGCTCAACATCATCGCCGCCGAGCTTGATCGTTAGTTTGAGCGGTCGCTGCTGCGGCAGCTCCCTGTGGTGATAGGACGTGTTTGAGAGGTTGCTGCTGCGGCAGCAGCCTTGAAGTTTGAGCGGTCGCTGCTGCGGCAGCGACCTCCTGTGATAGGACGTTGGGTTTTGAACATGACGGTTGTGTCGCGAGAGCGAGCAATCTGTTGCGAGCGCCTGAATCATGAGCTGGACGACCAAACCATCTGCAACGACCAAGATCCCCACGCGCGCCGAGCCGTACTGCACGCAGGCGATGAAGGATCGTTGGACCAAGGAACTTCTTCCGCGCTACGCAACAAAGCAGGGCGCGCTGATGCCGATCCTGCACGAGATTCAGCACGCGTACCGCCACATCCCGTACCAGGCGATGGTCGAGATCGCGTCCTTTCTCTCGATCAAGCCGGCCGACGTGATGGATACCGTCACGTTCTACGAAGAGTTCCACACGGAGCCCGTTGGCAAGTGCGTCATTGGCATCTGCCAATCGATCGCCTGCGAAGTCTGCGGGCACCAGAAGTTGCTCGATCATGTGCGCAATCGCCTCGGTATCGAGCCGCATGAGACGACCGACGACGGCAAGTTCACGCTGCTCGCGCTCGAGTGCCTCGGTTCGTGCGATACCGCGCCGGTTGCGCTCTTCAACGAGACGCTCCATGAGAAACTCACCATCGAGAGGATCGATGCGCTGATTGATGAAGCATCGCGTGCGAGTGGGGGGAGCGGTCACCACTGATGGGAGCAAAGGAAACCGAGCCATCGCTCATGCGAAACCTCGGTGCCTTCTTCGGGCACATCGTGCAGGCGATCAAAGAGGATCCGACCGAGCCCGATCAAGCCAAACCTGCCTCCCCCAAACCTGCCTCAGTTGGGGCGCATTCGACGGAGGCTGGGGCGGCGGAGAAGAGTGAGCACAATGCGTCGGACGCGAGCAACACGCTCGAAGTACGGCGCGAGATTCAGGAAGCGCGGCATGGTCCGTACCTCCTGCGTCGAACGACGATAGATGAAGTGATCCGCACGCCCGAGGGCACTGCGGATAAGACACCAGACGACACACCAGACAACACAACAGACGTCAAAGCACGCGGCGATTCCCGCCCGCGCGACGGAAGCGAAGGTAGCCATGCCAGTCACTGAACCAGTTCTGACGAAGCGCATTCCGACCGCCCCGTGGGGCGACCCGAAGAACCGTCGCACCGTTGGCGTCGATGACTTCATCGCCACCGGCGGTTACAAGTCGCTTGAGAAGGCGCTCGACATCACGCCCGCCGACTTGGTGAACCTCGTCAAGGACGCGAACTTGCGCGGCCGCGGCGGTGCAGGCTTCCCGTGCGGACTGAAGTGGTCGTTCCTCGCTCCGCCGGATGGTGGCCGTCGCTACCTCTGTATCAACTGCGACGAAGCCGAGCCAGGCACCTTCAAGGATCGTCTTCTGTGCGATTACGACCCGCACATCATCATGGAAGGCATCGCGATCGCGTGTTGGGCGTGCCAGCTCGATACCGCGTACTTCTTCATCCGTGGCGAGTACCACCACCAAGCGAAGGTGGTTGAGAAGGCGATTCAAGAGGCTTATGCCAAGGGCATCTTCGGCAAGCAAGGCCTGATGAACGGCAAGGTGAAGTTCGCGGTGGACTGCTACCTCCATCGTGGGGCTGGTGCATACATCTGCGGCGAAGAAACCGGCCTTCTTGAAGCAGTCGAAGGTCGTCGCGGTTGGCCGCGTTTGAAGCCGCCGTTCCCGGCGGTCAAGGGTCTCTTTGGTCGTCCGACGATCATCAACAACGTCGAAACGCTCGCGGCGGTCGGCCCGATCGTCGACAAGGGCGTCACGTGGTGGAAGTCGCTCGGCTGCGAAAGCACCATCGGTGGCGCGCCAAGTTACGGTCCGAAGTTGATGGGCGTCTCAGGTCACGTGAATCGACCAGGCGTCTTCGAGTGCGACCTCGGCATTCCGCTGCGCAAACTCGTGGACGATTACTGCGGCGGTATGCGCGGCGGTAAGAAGTTCAAGGGCGCGATCGCCGGTGGGGTCTCGATGGGCATCCTCGGCACCGATCAGTTCGATGCGCCGATGGACTTCGACATCGGTCGCAAGTTCGACGTGATGGGCCTCGGCACCGCGTGCCCGACGATCTTTGACGAAGACACCGACATGGTCGCGGTTGCGCGCAATATCGCGCGCTTCTTCAAGAACGAGTCCTGCGGCCAGTGCACACCATGCCGTGAGGGCGCAGGCTGGATCTACAAGATCATCAGCCGCATCGAGCGCGGCGACGCGACCACCAAGGACCTTGATCTCCTCCTCGAGATCGCGGGTTCGATGGGCATCATTCCCGGCACCACGATCTGCGGTCTCTCGGACGGCAACAATTGGGCGATCCGCACGATCGTCAACAAGTTCCGCGGCGAGTTCGAAGCGCGCGTGAAGCCGTACTCCGTGGCCGTGTCGTCGGTTGGCCTTTCGACTGGCGTCTCGCTTTCGGTCGTCCGGTGAGTCACGCAGAGGTCGAACCCACTCCGCAGCCGGAGGTCGCGTTTCACGCGGGCGACGGCTGCGACCTGTCGCTTCCTCGCGCCGAATTCGCGCGTTTGTTCACGGCGCTCTTAGCCCATTTTCCCGCCCGTGTTGCCCGCGTCGATGTGCTCTTGGTTGGTGACGCGGCCATGGATGCCGCACACCAGCGCTTCATGCAGATCGCGGGCACAACCGACGTGATGAGTTTCCCGGCGCACGACGAAAGCGATCCAGACGCGCCCCTCGAAGCCGATCTCTATGTCTGTGTCGACGTCGCTCGACGCGAAGCAGCCGCGCGCGGCCACAGCATCGAGCGCGAGATCCTGCTGTACGCGGTACACGGCACGCTGCACGCCTGCGGTTATCGCGATGACACGGAAGCCGCCGCCGCCGCCATCCACGCCGAGGAGGATCGCATCCTTTCCGCGGGCGGATTCGGAAGCGTGTATGCTCGCCGTGTGGCGGACGGCGCATCTGATACTTCAGACGCCTGATGCGCCTCGCACGCGGTGCGAGGAATCGGAGTCCTCGGAGCTTTCGCAAGCGTGAATCCCTATCTCTTCCTCGCCATTTCTGTGACGGTCGGCGCCACGGGGTACTTCTCTGCGCTCAACCTCGCGATGGTGCAGGCGAGCCGAGCAGGGCTTGAAGACGAACTGGAAAGCCGGGGGCGACTCGCGGATGGCCGCTGGGTGCTCGATCGCCTCAACGAGGCATCGCACGCGGTCGCGCTCTTTCGAACCGTCGGCCGTGTTGTGGTCTTCGCGCTCGTGCTTGTCGCGTTTGAAGGGTTCGGCGAAACCTCGCGGATCACGTGGCCAGGGCTGATCGGGACCGCGCTCGTTTCGATTGCACTTGTGTGGTTCTTCACGAGCGTCGTCGCCAGTGCAATCGCGCGGCACGCGACCTATTCGATCATCGCAGCGAGTCTCGCGTTCATTCGGCTGTCGCTCATCGTGGTCGGGCCGCTCTTGGCCGCGGTCGGATTCGTTGATGAAGTGGTGCGCCGCCTGACAGGCGCCAATCTTCGCGAGGATGAGAAGGAAGAAGAACTTCTCAACTCGATCGAAGACAGCCGTCGCGAAGGTGAAATCGATCCGGTTGCGGCGACGCTGTTGCAGCGGGCTGTGGTCTTCGGTCAAACGACGGTGGCGAGCGTGATGACGCCGCGCACCGAGGTCGAAGCGTTCGAACTCACCGACGATCTTGCGGCAATCCGCACGCAACTTGCCGAGAGCGGGCACTCGCGCGTGCCGGTCTACGAGGAGAGTCTCGACCAAATCGTTGGCATTCTGTATGTGCGCGACTTGGTGCGATTTTTTGGCGACAGCGCGAGCGATTTCCGACTGCGCTCCATGCTGCGCGAGCCGCTCCGCGTTCCCGAAACAAAGCCGCTCGGAGAGCTTCTGCGCGATTTCCAACTCGCCGAAGTACATATGGCGGTCGTTGTCGACGAATACGGCGGAACAAGCGGCATCTGCACGATCGAAGATGTGCTGGAAGAGATCGTCGGCGAGATTCATGACGAACACGAGCCTGCCGACGAGCAGCCGCCGCTCATGGTTCCTGCAGGCGACGGACGGTTTGAAGCGGACGGCCGCGTGTCGATCAGCGAAGTGAACGAGCGCTTGGGGCTTTCGCTTCCCGAGGATGGCGACTTCGACACGGTCGCGGGTTACCTGCTCGATCGGTTTGGTCGTGTTCCTGCGACAGGCGAGCGCGAGGAGTCGCCCGAAGCGACCTTCGTCATCATCGCTGCGGGCCCGACCAAAATTGATCGCGTCGCGATCGAGATGCATGCTGCCGAAGGTGGCGCCGTGGCGGCCCGCGAAGACTGATCGCGTGCGCATCGGTACACTCCGCGCGTGCCACTGCTTTCCGCCACAGGACTCATCAAAGCCTACTCAGGACGACGCGTCGTCGACGGTGTCTCGTTTCAAGTGAACGCGGGCGAAGTGGTCGGGCTTCTTGGTCGAAATGGTGCGGGCAAGACAACGTCCTTCCGCATGGCAATCGGGATGATCACGCCCGAAGGTGGCGCGGTGCAGTTCGATGGTCGCGACGTGACCTTCGAACCGATGTATCGCCATGCACTTGCTGGGATGGGTTACCTCTCACAAGAGCCGAGTGTCTTTCAGCGATTGAGCTGCGAAGAGAACTTGCTCGCGATTCTCGAAACGCAAGCGCTTGGGCGCGATCAACGAAAGCGCCGCGCGCATGAGTTGCTCGAGCAGTTTGGCCTTCTGCACAAAGCGAAAGATGAGGCACGCACGTGTTCGGGCGGTGAGCGGCGGCGCTTGGAAATCGCGCGTGCGCTTGTGACGCGCCCGAAATTGATGCTGCTCGATGAGCCGTTTGCCGCTGTCGATCCGCATACCGTCGAAGAATTGCAGACCGAAGTGCGTCGCCTCGCCGACAACGGCATCGCGATGCTTGTCACCGATCACAACGTGCAGCAAACGCTGCGGATCTGCGACCGCGCGTACATCATTCACGAAGGGAAGAACCTCCGCGAAGGTACGCCGCGCGAGATCATCAACGACCAAGCGGTACGTGACGCGTATCTCGCGTCGACGTTCCGCGGCGACGAGTTTGATTGAGAGACCGAAGGGCACGACGCATGCAGAGTCGATGGCACACCATCTTCGTTCCGAGCGCAGTACTCGCGACTGTGATCCTTCTCACAGGTTGTGTCGAGCGTCGTGTCTGGATCGAAACCGATCCGCCAGGCGCGCTGGTGTGGCTGAACGACACACAGGTCGGCCGAAGCCCAGTCGATGTGTCGATCACGCACCACGGGATCTACGACGTGCGCATTGAGAAGGAGGGGTATGAGCCTCTCGTTACGAGCGCCGACACCGACGGGCCGATTTGGGACACCGTGCCGCTCGACTTCTTCGTTGAGATTCTGCCGATCGACGCCAAGTGCGATGCACGATGGAAGTTCCTGCTCTCGCCGCGCGATGATTCTGAAGTCGCGCTCGTTGGCCGCGCCACCGATCTTCGCGATCGACTGCGCGTCGAGGATCAACGGAAGCCCGCCGACGGGCTCCCCGCGGGCGAGGAGCGCCTCAAGAAGTTGGAGGAAGCGGTCGAAGGGCAGCCGCAAGATCCGTCCCTGACGCCTGATGCCTCGATGCAGAAGTCTGTGCCCGAGACAGCGCCGCCCGCGCCTCTGGTGCCGCCATCGCAGTTGCCGTGAGTGCGGGGCAGCAATCGCCAACACGCAGCCGTGATGGAGATGGCCAAAAACAAACCACCGCTCGGCGCGCTCCGACCCGCTCCGAACGGTGGGAATCGCAGCTCACGAAGAGCCGCAATTGTTCAGTGGAGAAATTGTCTGAAGTCCGAAGTCTCGAACGCGGGAGTTCCCGCGAAGACCTCTTCGGCACGACTGGCACGGTACCGAAGTCGCAGCGCGTCGGTCAAGAGATTTGTTCGCCGTCCCGAGGAATTCCCAGAAGTGTCGGCTACGTCGCAGGTGTGTGTAACAACCTGTAAAAACGCGATTTATGAATCGAGACCCCCAAGACTCGTCCTGTAACAGCCTTCCAACGGGTGCCACCATGCCGCAGGCGGCTGTGGACCGGGTGGTTGAGGTCGCGGTGGTCGCTCTGTGGCGTCGGACGCCCTCGGGCGGCTGTGAACTCTTGGTGGCTCGGCGCCACGCCGATGCGATTCGCGGTGGGCTTTGGGAACTTCCTGGTGGCAAGGTCGAGCGGGGCGAGACCGCCGAGGCTGCGGCGCTGAGGGAAGCCGAAGAGGAGGTTGGGATCGCTCGGCCTGCCTTGATCGGGGCGCCTCAGCCATTGGCGGTGTCTGCGCACTCCGACCCAAGCCTCATCCGCGAACGCTCGGTACGTCTGCACGCCTTCCTCGTTGAGGTGAAGCAGGGCGTGGAGGCGTTGCCGCTTGGCGCGAGCGAGGTTCGGTGGATCGATCCCACCGCGATGGACAACTTCGAGTGGCCTCCGGCCAATCGTTCCCTCAACGCCGCCATTCGGCAGGCGCTCGCGTAACCCCCGCAGAGGAGAAGGGCGCGCAGGCACGCGCATCGTGCCCATGCATCGTGCCCGTGCGTCAGGCGTTCGCTCCGGAAATGTTTCGACGCGCGGTGTGGCGCCCACGGGTCCGCGAGATGCGCGATCATGGCGGGATGATCCGCCCAGCCTCCGCCGCACACATCGCCACGCTCTCCCTCTCAACTTCGACATTGGTTTGCGTGATGTGCACCTCCGCGCATGCATCCGGGTCGGCATCGACACTCGAACCCGCGGGTGTCAAGCCCTTCCGCTACGAGCCCTTCCGCTACGAGCCCTTCCGCTACGAGCCTTCGGCTGCGGATCCCGCGGGATTTCCAACACTCGCGCAGAGCGAATCCTCGACTTCAGATACGACTTCAGATTTGACGGCAACTCCGCAGTCTGCGAGGTCGCCGCGCATCGGTGCTGCAGACTCGACGGACTTTGAAGTGATCGGTAGCGCTGCAAGCGACTTTGATGGAGTGACGTTGGGCATCGTCGATGCGGGCGTGACGTGGTATGTCGCAGAAGGCGTTGGTTTCGGAGTGTTCGCCGAAGGCCTCTATGCGTCGCTCGGTGATGGCGCGGACGCGGGCGAAAGTGGGGGCGACAGTTGGGGCGGCGGTGGCGGTGCGCTCGTGCGATGGCACTTCGTGCGCGAAGAAACGTGGACAGTCTTCGCCGAAGC
>JBEIJG010000126.1:0-8037 GCA_040380385.1 Phycisphaeraceae bacterium
ACCACACTCACCCACCGATTTTCCAACGATTTTCGCACGTGTCACCGTCCACAATCCGCCACACCCTTCCTTGCACCAAGTGCGGCTACGACCTTGAAGGTCTTGCGGCGACGGGAAACTGCCCGGAGTGCGGAACGTCGATCGTGGACTCACTCACAGCGCGCCTCGATACGGAAACGCGCCAGTTCGACGACATGCCGAATCCTCGCCGCGTGGCCGCGACGGTGCTCTTCGGCGCATTTGGCGCACTCGGCGGCGCAGGCATCTTTCTCGCCATCGTGCTCGAGAGGCTTGCGGAGACCGCAGAAATCCCCACGTTCATCACGCTTGCGCCCGTATTCCGAGCTGTCGCTTTGCTCGCAAATGTCTTGGGCTTGATCGCGTTTCTCGCAGTGCTTCCTTGGCGCCGCGAAGCTCGCTTTGTGCGGGCGAAGGCGCTGGGCGTCGCGGGATTCACAGCGTGGCTGATCGCGAGTTTTGAGAGCGAGCAATCTGTCGCGACCGCGACCTATACCGCGATCCCCACGATGCTCGTGCTGTTCGCGATCGCGCCGCTGTTGCGCGCCCTCGCACCTCGCTCACGGGCGTACCGAAACGCCCGCGCGACCGCGCAACGCGTCGAGGGCCTTCTCCTCTCAACGGGAATCGCCGGTGGAACGAGCGCGACCGCGCTTCTCTTGCGGGAATCTCCCGGCGGAGATAGCGCGGCGACGCTGCTGTCGCTTCTCGCGGTGGCTGCTGCAGGGCTGACGGTCGTCGGGCTCGCGTACCTCTCACTGAACGCCTTCTGGCTCGTCCGCGCCAGTTTCCAACCGTTGCTGACGGTGGAAGAGACGTTCGGAAAGAGCCCTTCAGCAGCGAACGGCCCCGCAGATCAGCCTCCAAACGGCGCCGCTGATGGCGCGACGAGCCCTGCTGTAAATCCTCGCAAGGGTCCAAGCGCTTCTGCCGACTGAAGCTGATCTGCCAATACGGCAGCACTTGGTCGCACCCCACCTGAACTGTCAGGGCGAGACCGTGCAACAGTGCTTGGGAGGTGCAACGTAAACCTTTCTCTCCAAATGTCTTAGAGCGACACCGTGCCGATGGACGGCTCCAAAATCGCCTGATCACAGCATGCGCGCCGCTGGTACGCCCTTTGTATGGTCGCCGCCCCCGCGGGCGGCACCGCGGGACGCTCGTGTCCCGTTGGCAGACGACATGCGAAGACCTCAAGATTCGGATTCCGAATCGATCCTCGCGCTCGGCCTGATCGACGCCACAACCCTCAGAGATGGAGAACGACCAAGATGGCCGTCAAAGAACTTTCGTTTGAAAATGAGGCACGCAAGAGCCTCCTCGCTGGCGTCGAGAAACTCGCCGCCGCTGTCAAGAGCACCCTCGGTCCGCGCGGCCGCAACGCCGTCCTCGACAAGAGCTGGGGCGGCCCCACCGTCACCAAGGACGGTGTCTCGGTTGCTGAGGAGATCGAACTCCGCTGCAAGGTCGAGAACATGGGCGCGAAGCTCGTGAAGGAAGCCGCGTCCAAGACGTCGGACGACGCGGGCGACGGCACCACCACCGCGACCGTGCTCGCAGAGGCGCTCGTGAAGGCTGGATTCCGTCAGATCGCCGCTGGCGCCGACCCGAACTCCGTCGTGCGCGGCATGAAGAAGGCCGTCGCCGCGGTCGCCACCAAGATTGGCGAAAGCGCGCGTCCGGTTGAGAAGATCTCCGGCGGCATCGCCGCGGTCGCATCGATCAGCGCGAACAACGACGCGTCGATCGGCAAGATCATGGCCGAGGCGTTTGAGAAGGTCGGCAAGGACGGCGTCATCACCGTTGAAGAAGGCAAGTCGCGCGAAACGACCATCGACGTCGTCGAAGGTATGCAGTTCGATCGCGGCTACCTGAGCGCGAATTTCGTCACCAACACCGACGAAATGACCTGCGAATTCTCGAAGGCACTCGTCCTCATCTACGAAGACAAGATCGACAGCCTCGCGAAGTTCGTGCCCTTCCTCGAGAAGGTCATGGAGTCGAAGAAGCCGCTCCTCATCATCGCGGAAGATGTCACGGGTGAAGCGCTCAGCGCGCTCGTCATCAACAAGCTCCGCGGCGTGCTCAACGTCTGCGCCGTCCCGGCGCCAGGCTACGGCGATCGTCGCAAGGCCATGCTCGAGGACATCGCCATGCTCACGGGCGGCAAGGCGATCATGAAGGACCTCGGCATCGAACTCGACAAGGTCACCATCAAGGACCTCGGCCAAGCGAAGAAGCTCATCATCGACGGCGACAAGACGACGGTCGTCGAAGGTGCTGGCAGCACCACCGCGATCAAGGGTCGCTGCGATCAGATTCGCGCCGAAATCGAGCGCACCGACTCTGACTACGACCGTGAGAAGTTGCAAGAGCGTCTCGCGAAGCTCGCAGGCGGCGTTGCACAGATCAACGTTGGTGCCTCGAGCGAAGCCGAACTCAAGGAGAAGAAGGCTCGCGTCGAAGACGCGCTCCACGCAACGCGCGCGGCAGTCGCCGAGGGCGTCGTGGCTGGCGGCGGAACGAGCTTCATTCGCGCGATTCCATCGCTCGAGAAGGTTCGCAAGGATTGCGTCGGCGACGAAATCGCAGGCGTCGAAGCCGTTGCGGAAGCACTCTGCGTGCCGCTCCGCACGATCGCTGAAAACGCGGGCGAAAAGGGCACCGTCGTCGTCGCCAAGGTCAAAGAGATGAAGGGCGACGAGGGCTTCAACGCGCTCTCGCTTGAGTACGGCGACCTCGTCAAGCAAGGCGTCATCACGCCGGCGAAGGTCGATCGCACCGCGCTGCAAAACGCCGCGAGCGTTGCGGGCCTCATCCTCACGTGCGACTGCGCGATCAGCGAGAAGCCGCAACCGAAGGAAGCTGCTGGCGGCCACGGCCACGACCATGACCACGGCATGGGTGGAATGGGCGGCATGGGTGGTATGGGCGGAATGGGTGGCATGGGCGGCATGGGCTTCTAAGCCACGCCGCAAGCCATCACAGTTCCACTTCTCCGCAATCTCAATCACACGAATCCACACGCAAATACACGCGCGACGCAGCAAGCGAACCGCGCTCGACACACGAAAGACGAGCACAACATGTCGAACGTTCGACCTCTCGAAGATCGCATTCTCATCAAGCCCATCGAGCCAGAGACCAAGACCGCCAGCGGCCTTTTCCTTCCTGAAACTGCGAAGGAACGTCCCATGCAGGGCACCGTCATCTCGACGGGTCCGGGCCTCCTTCTCGACAACGGCGATCGCGCTCCGGTTGCGGTCAAGAAGGGCGACACCGTGGTGTACGGCAAGTACGCCGGCACTGAAATCGAAATCAAGAACGTCAAGCACGTGATCATGCGCGAGAGCGAACTGCTCGGCGTTATGACCAAGTGATTCGCACGCACCGAGCAAACGAAAGAGAGACCACTCATGGCTCAAAAGCAAATGAAGTTCGATGCGGCGGCGCGCGCGGAACTGAAGCGTGGCGTTGACCAACTCGTGCAAGCAGTCGCGGTGACGATGGGCCCAGTTGGGCACAACGTGCTCTTCGCGAAGAGTTACGGCGGACCACAGATCACCAAGGACGGCGTCACCGTCGCCAAGGAGATCGAGCTCCCGGGTCCATTTGAAAATATGGGCGCCAAGATGGTGCAACAGGTTGCGAAGAAGACCGCAGATGTCGCCGGCGACGGCACCACCTGCGCAACCGTCCTCGCGGGCGCGATCTTCAATGGCGGCCTCAAGTACATCGCGTCCGGCGCGAATGCCGTCGCGATCCAGCGCGGCATCAACGCTGCAGCAGTTGCTGGCGCGGACGCTGTCACGGCGATGGCGCAGAAGTGCAAGGGCAAGGGCGATCTCGAGAAGGTCGCCACGGTTTCCGCAAACCACGACGCGTCGATCGGTCGCTTGATCGCTGAAGCGATTGACAAGGTCGGCGCGGACGGCGTCTGCGAAATCGAAGAAGGCAAGACGGCCGACACGACCCTCGATTACGTCGAAGGCATGTCGTTCGACAAGGGCTATCTCTCGCCGTACTTCATGACCGATCCGAAGCGCGCCGAGTGCGTGCTCGAGAACGCGATCATCCTGATCCACGAGAAGAAGATCTCGAATCTCGCGGAACTCTTGCCGATCCTCAACAAGGTCGCGAGCGCGGGTAAGCCGCTTGTCATCATCGCGGAAGAAGTTGAGAACGAAGCGCTCGCTGCGCTCGTCGTGAATCGACTTCGCGGCGTGTTGCAAGTGTGCGCCGTCAAGGCGCCTGGCTTCGGCGATCGTCGCAAGGCGATGCTCGGCGATATCGCCGTGCAAACCGGCGGAACGTTCTTCGCGGAAGACATCGGTCGCGGACTCGAAGACGTTGAACTCAAGGAACTCGGCACCGCGAAGAAGATCGTCGTCACCAAGGACGAAACCACGATCGTCCAAGGCGGCGGCAAGTCGAAGGACGTCGAAGCTCGCGCAGATCAGATCCGCGCGCAAATCGAGCGTACGACGAGCGACTACGACCGTGAGAAGCTCCAAGAGCGCCTTGCGAAGTTGACCTCGGGCGTCGCGATCATCTCGGTCGGCGGAGCCACCGAACTCGCGATGAAGGAAGCGAAGGATCGCGTGGACGACGCGCTCCACGCGACCCGCGCTGCGGCGAAGGAAGGCTACGTTCCAGGCGGCGGCGTTGCACTCGTGCGCGCAATGGACGCCGTCCTCGAAGCGAAAAAGAAGGCGAAGGGTGATGAGAAGTTCGGCTTCGATATCGTCGCAGAGGCGATGTCGCATCCGTGCGCGCAAATCGCTGAAAACGCTGGTTTCGACGGCGATCTCGTCGTCGCGAAGGTGCGCGAAGCGAAGACGAACGCGGGCTTCAACGCTGCGACGGGCGAGTACGAAGACCTCGTCAAGAGCGGCATCATCGATCCGGCGCTCGTCGTCAAGACGGCGCTCATCAACGCTGCAAGCGTTGCGGGCCTCATGCTCACGACCGACGTGATCGTGACGGAACTCAAGGAAGAGACCGCGCCTGTTGAAGGCGCGATCAGCTGAGAGTTCTAGCTGAGAGTTCTAGCTGAGAGTTCTAGCTGAGAGTTGATGTGTGAAAATCCACGCCTGCACGCGGGAAACCGTGTGCAGGCGCTTCCCGCGCCGCGCGTTGTGCTGCAGCGCTTCCCCCGCTTCCGCGGGCTGACCGAGGCAGGACGCCATGCCGCAAACGCGTTGCTACTACGAGATCCTCTCCGTCGAGAAGACGGCCTCGCAGGATGACATCAAGCGCTCGTATCGGCGCCTCGCGATGAAGTGGCATCCGGATCGCAATCCGGACAATCCCGAGGCGGAGACAGAGTTCAAAGCCTGCGCTGAGGCGTACGAGGTGTTGAGCGATCCCGAGCGACGCCAACTCTACGATCGCCACGGACATGCAGGCCTTCGACAAAATCCCGTGCACGACTTCCGCACGCGCGATGTCGCCGACATCTTCTCGATGTTCAACGACATCTTCGGCCAGCAGGCTGGCGGCGGCGGACGTCGCGGTTCCGCGCGCGGCTTCGATCTCGAAACCGAAGTTGAAATCGAATTGGAAGAAGCCTTCACGGGCTGCGAGCGCGAAGTCGAGTTCAAGCGTCTCGATGTCTGTGAACCGTGCAGCGGAAGCGGCGCAAAGCCTGGATCAAAACCAACGCAGTGCCCCACCTGTGGCGGACAAGGTCAAGTCGCACAGACGGGTTTCGGCGGCATGTTTCGCATGGTGACCACGTGCCCTGAGTGCCGCGGCCGTCGCAACATCGTGAAGGACAAGTGTGAGAAGTGCCGCGGACAAGGCCGCGTTTCCACGAAGCGCAAACTTGGAGTGCGCATTCCTGCGGGCATCGCGGATGGCCAAGTCATTCGACTGTCTGGTGAAGGCGAACCGACGCCGCCCGAAGTAAGCCCCGAAGGCAAGGGTCCGCGCGGCGATCTCCACGTGGTGGTGCGCGTCACAGAACATGAGCGATTCGTCGAGCGCCGCGGCGCAGATCTTGTCGCTGTGCAGCCGATGGCATTCGCGCAAGCGGCACTCGGCGCAAAGGTCACGCTCGAAGGTATCGACGGGCAGCCCGTCGAACTCGAGATCCCCGCAGGAAGTCAGCACGGTGAAGTTGTGGTCATCGAACGCGCAGGCATGACGGAGCTTCAATCGAAAGATCGAGGAGATCTCCACGTGGTGCTGCAACTCGTCGTGCCGAAGAAACTCACCGATGAACAGCGCAAACTTCTCGCGGAATACGCGCAAACAGAGAAGGTTGATGTTCGTGCGGGCGAGTCAAGTTTCTGGAAGAAGATCAATCCCTTCGGCAATTAACGCTGGAGCAAGTCGCGAGGCGTGTCATGACTGACGAAAATCTGAACGAATCCGAACTGACTGACGATGCTGGCGTCGATGCTGGTGATGACTTCACCCAAGTTGTCGAGAAGTTGATGGCTGAGCGCGATGAAGCGGTCGCTGCGAAGCTGCGCTCGCAAGCAGATTTCGCGAACTTCCAGCGTCGATCGATTGAAAATGAAGCGCGAGCTCGCACAGGCGGACTTGTGCAAATGACGCGCGCGCTCATGCCCGTCCTCGACCACTTCGACCTCGCGCTCGCGCAGGATCACTCGAAACTCACGGTCGAACAGATGGCAAAGTCGATCGAAATGACGCGCACCGAATTGCAGAAAGCGCTCGAGCAAAACGGCATCGCGCGCATCGATCCTGCGCCGGGTACACCGTTCGACCCGATGCAACACGACGCCGTCATGCGTCAGCCCGCCGAGGGCATCGCACCCGGCTGCGTCAGTATGCGCTTCCAAACTGGTTGGCGTCTTGGCGAGAGCGTCTTGCGACCTGCGAAGGTCGCCGTTTCGCCCGATGCGTAAAGTGAGCGAGCGCGAATATGCCCACGTACGAATACGCTTGTCGTGCTTGCGGGCACGAATTCGAAGAATTTCAGTCGATCAAGGCTGATCCAATTGCGGTCTGCCCAAAGTGCCGCAAGAAGAAGGTCGAACGCAAGATTGGCCTCGGTGGCGCTGTGATTTTCAAGGGCGGCGGTTTCTACGAGACCGACTACCGAAGCGAGAGTTACAAGTCCGGCGAGGAAGCTGCGAAGAAGGCAAACGAGCCTGCGAAGGAAGCGGCGAGTGCAGGGAGCGACAAGCGCGGCGACGCGCAAACGAATACGAAGACCGATGCCAGGGCAGATGCGAGGACTGACGCAAGGTCTGAAGCAAGCGGCGGCACTGGCGCGAGTCACGGCGATTCGAGTGGGTCGGCCGAAACGAAGTCGAGCACCACGTCGAGCCACACTTCGAGCACCGCTTCAAACACTTCAAGCGATGCGTCGGCAGCCGCTGCGGAAAGGAAGCGCATTGAGGATCGCGCCACGCATCACTCGCGTATTGGCCGCGGCATTGGCAACGTTGTGAAGAGATCTTCGGATGCCGCAGGTGGAAAGAGTGCGACGCCCACCAAGGGGAGTGCGCCCGCACGTGCCGCGAAACCTGCGAAGAAGTCCTCGCGAAAGTGATCAACTTCACAGGGCGCGCATGCTGCACGCAGCGGAAAACCTACGCCGCCCGCGTACACTGCCGCCGTGTCACTTCGATTCAAGAGCCGCATTCTCGACCATCTCGCACACAGGAACTACCTGCCGATCTACATGAACGAGGTGGCGCGGCAGTTGCGCGTCGCTGAGGAGGACGAAGCGGAGTTCACGGACACCGTGCGTGAACTCGCCGAAGCGGGCCTGCTCGATATCGGAAACGATGACAAACTGCGACTCCCGCGCATGTCGGAAGAGGTCGAAGGTGTCATCAAGTTGACGCCGCGCGGCATTGGGTTTTTGAAGACTGCGATCGACTATCGCGAGGGCGACCTTTTCATTCCGGAAGGTGAAACGAAAGACGCGGTAAGCGGCGATCGCGTGCGCGTTCGTGTTGTCCGTCGCGGTGATCGTTGGAATCGCGGCTTCGGCTCGACGCCAACGGGCGCGCGCGACGATCTCTTTGGCCGCGTGAT
>JBEIJG010000127.1:0-8018 GCA_040380385.1 Phycisphaeraceae bacterium
AGATCGAGGACAACTTGTTGCGTTTGATCGCTTTGGCACGGTGCTTTGGAAGCGACCATCGCCGCACAACGCGCATGACTTCGCGGTTTTGTCGAACGGGAACCTTCTTGTGCATGCCGCTGCAAATCGCGTCATTGAAGTGAGTGCAACCGATCCGACCGCGCCGATGATCTGGGAGTGGACGGCGAAACCTGTCGCGCCCTACACCGGCGCCGTTGAAATCCACGCTTTCGAGCGGCTTCCCGATGGCAACACGCTTGTTGCTGAAACGGGCAACCTTCGCATTCTTGAAATCAATCCGAAGGGCGAGATTGTCACAAGTGTTCCGATCCAAACAGATCGACCGGATGCACACCACGACACGCGCCGTGTTCGAAAGACGTCCGCAGGGACCTATCTCGTTTGCCATGAGCCGCTCGGACTCGTGCGCGAGTACGACGCCCGCGGCGCAATCGTGTGGGAGTATGCGATTCCGCTTTCGAAGGATCGCGAGCCTTCACCAGGGCAGCAAGGTCACGGAACTGCCGTCTTCCACGCGATTCGCTTGCCGAGCGGCAACACGCTCATCGCGGGCGGGAATAACAATCGCGTGCTCGAGGTGAACCCTGCAAAGGAGATCGTGTGGTCGGTTGATCGCGACGAACTCAAAGATCTCGATGGCAATCCGATTCGACTCGCGTGGGTGACCAGTTTGCAAGTCTTGCCAAACGGCAACGTCATCATTGGGAATACGCATGCCGGACCCGATCAACCTCAGCTGATTGAAGTGACGCGAGACAAGAAAGTCGTGTGGACGTTTCGCGACTTCACCCAACTTGGCAACGATGTCTGCGCACCGTGGTGCACGGATCTTCCAGAAGCGACGTTGCGATGAACGAGAGGGTCAACGCTCGATCCGACGATCCATCCAAGGCGCGCGATGTAGGCCGCGAGGATCCGCACAACGCGGAGATCCACGCGGAGATCCACGCGGAGATCCACGCGGAGATCCACGCGGAGATCCACGCGTCACCCAATGAACAATTCGGGACGCATGCCACGGCCACGGCCGCGCCCACCGCCACAGAGCACCCGCCAATCGATGCGACGACATCAGATTTTTCGCGATGTCCGTTCTTTCGCGCGTTGACCGCAGCAACCTCGGCCTTTGCAGCGCGGCAGGCGAGCCTGATGAGGGCCGAGATCGCACCGGTCGAAACCGATTCGACGGCACCGCGCGCGAGCGACCCGGCTTCACGTTCCGCGTCAGAGCGCGCTTGATTTGTTTGCATGCATGCCACTCGGTCGCATGCGCAATGAATCAACCATGCGTGGCCAGCGCGGAATTTTGAACTTTTTTTCTTCGCAGAAACTTTGCGGGAATTTCGTGCCATGAATGGCAGAGTGACACAGTTCTGCCCGTAGTTTCCGCTTCTGAAGTTCCCGCGGGCTTTCCGCAGGCCATTCAGAGGAGAAGTTACGTCATGCGTTTGTCATCGATTCGTCTTTCGTTCATGCATCTCTCGCTTTCTCGCGCGAGCGGCGGACTCGTTGCGTCCATCGCGCTTTGCACCGCGCCCGCTGTTGCCGCACCGCTTCCACACGATGACGGCATCGGCCCAGATGCGGTTCGCAAAGAGAAGCCGCGTTTTGCCATTCTCGAAGGAGCCAATGACTACGTGCGCAGCGTTGCCCGACGCAATGCCGTTGGGACTTCCGCGTTCAGTGTGATCGGCCTTCCCGACACGCAGAATTACTCGAGTTCGTACCCCCAAATCTTCACCGCGCAGACCGATTGGATCGTCGCAAATCGCTCCGCGCTTGATGTCCGCTACGTGTCGCACTACGGCGACATCGTGAACAACGCGGATCAACCGGCGCAGTGGATCAACGCGAACAACTCGATGTCGGTCCTCGACAACGCGAACATCCCGTACGGCGTGTGCCCAGGCAATCACGATGTCACGTCGTCCGGCGGCTCTGGCCAACCGTTCATCCCGCAGAACTACCTCACGAACTTCGGTCCGCAACGCTTCGCTGGCGAACCATGGTTCGGCGGCGCTTCGCCGTCGGGCCTCTCGAATTTCACGTATTTCAGCGCGGGCGGGATCGATTTCCTACAAGTTCACCTCGACGTGGATACGCCCGTCGGTGAACTCGCGTGGGCGCAGGCTGTGCTCGACGCGCACAAGGATCGCCCTGCGATGCTCACAACACATCGCTACCTGCAAGATGCTGAGGATTACACGAGTGGTGTCCCCGTGGTCCCTTCCGGTCGATATCCCGCGATTTGGTACTCGGTCGAAGGGCTCTACAACCCAAACGGCATCCAGTCAGAAGACTTCTTCCAGTGGTTCGTCAAGCGAAACACGAACGTCTTCCTTGTCACGTGCGGCCACTTCCATGAGGAGTTCCGACAGGTGTCGACGAACGTCGTCGGAAAGCCCGTGCACGAAGTTCTTGCGGACTTCCAAGATGATCCAAACGGCGGTGACGGTTGGATGCGCATCATGCGCTTCGACACGTTCGCGAACGTGATCGACGTCGACACCTACTCGCCAACGCTTCAGGCGATTCGAACCGCGCCAGAAAGCGATTTCAATCTTCCGGTTGCGTTCGACGACTACCGGCTCCCAGAAGGAACGCAATTCAAGGCGTTCCAGCAAGGAATCGCCGGGTACGTCGGAACACAGGACACTTGGGTCAGCCAAGACAATCCGAACACGAGTTACGGCAACAACAACACGCGTTGGGTTGATGACGACACCGCCAATTCGCTCTTCTCCGACTATCGCGGACAAGGGCTGATTCGCTTCGACGGCGCGATCGGTACGAGCGGCGTGCCCGCTGGCTCGACGATCGTCAAGGCGACGCTTGTTCTCGACATCGCGGACGACATCGACACTCCGCTCTACAACCCAGTCTTCTACGTCCATCCGGTGACCCGCCCGTGGGACGAGAATTCCACGTGGAACTCGCTTGCCGGTGGCCTCACTGTCGGGGCAGACCTTCAACCCGCGGTGGCGCAGTTCCTCGGCGACAATGTGCCCAACACCGAGACGATGCGCCGCTTGGATCTCACGTCGACGGTTGCTGCATGGGCTGCGGGAGCGCCCAACTACGGCGTCGCGATTCTGCCACAGATCATCAGCGGCAACGATGACGGCATCGAGATTTGGACGAGCGAGTCAGGCAACGCGCTCCTTCGTCCACGCCTTGAAATCACGTTCATCCCGCCCACACCGACCAACATCGCCGATCTCGATCGCGATGGCATCGTGGCAGGCGCGGATCTCGCGATTCTTCTCAGCGCGTGGATGACGCCGAGCCCGGTCGCCGATCTCGACAACGACGGCACGGTCGACGCGCAGGATCTCGCGATCTTGCTCTCGAACTGGGGCTGACGTTCCGCGGACGAGAACGCGTTTGTATGAGGCGTGCTTGCATACTTGGCGCCAAGCGCCGATCGCTTGATCGCTTGACGCTTGATCGCGCAACCACTCAGGCGATCAAACCATCGACCACCGTGCCGTGCACATCGGTCAGTCGGTACTGCCTGCCCTGATGTCGATAGGTCAGCCGTTCGTGATTGATGCCGCAGAGACGCAAGACCGTTGCCTGCATGTCGTGCACATGGACGGGGTCACGAGCGATGTTCCAACCGAAGTCGTCGGTCGCGCCGTGCACATGCCCCGCGCGCACGCCACCACCGGCCATCCACATCGAGTACGCGCGGCCGAAGTGATCCCGGCCTGTCGGATTCGCGGCATCTCCTTGCCCGAAGGGCGTACGCCCGAATTCGCCGCACCAAAGCACGAGTGTGTCTTCGAGGAGGCCGCGCTGCTTCAAATCACGCACAAGTGCCGCGCTCGCCTGATCGGTATCACGGCACTGCACCGCAAGATGCGAATGGAGGTTTCCATGTTGATCCCAACCTGAGTGCATCAGTTGCACGAAACGCACACCGCGTTCAGCGAGGCGCCGCGCGATGAGGCAGTTGTTCGCATAGGTACCGGGAAGGAGCGCGTCGGGGCCATACATCTCGATGACCGACTTCGGCTCGTTCGAAAAATCAAGGAGGTCTGGAACGCTCGCCTGCATTCGAAATGCCATCTCGTACTGCGACACGCGCGTATCGATCGCATCGTGGTGGCCCGTCGTCGCTGCGCGCAGCCGGTTGAGGTCCGCGATCCCCGCGAGGAGCGCGCGCCGTGACTCGCGCGACACACCATCAGGGTTCGAGAGGTACGGCACCGGATCGGCCCCCGGACGAAATCGAACCCCTTGATGTCGACCCGGCAGGAACCCGTTCGACCAGTAGTGCTCGTAGAAGAGCTGTCCGCAACTCTTCTCACGATCAGACGAGGTCAGCACCACGAAACTCGGCAGCTCCTCACACGCGGTGCCAAGTCCATACGCAAGCCAAGAGCCCATCGCTGGTCGCCCCGGTTGCTGCGATCCGGTCATGAAGAACGTCACGCCCGGAGAGTGGTTCACGGCCTCCGTGTGCATCGAACGAACGAGGCAAAGCTCATCGGCGATCCCACCGATATGTGGAAGGAGTTCACTGATCTCGGTTCCCGAGGCACCACGCTTGCGAAATGGCTTGATCGCAGGAAGCGCCGGCCACTTTGCGTATCCCGACGACATCGTGGAGAGGCGCGTTGCGCCTCGGACTGATTCCGGAATGTCGATACCGGCATGACGCGCGAGCGCGGGTTTCGGATCAAAGAGGTCAACGTGCGACGGACCACCGCCCTGCCAGAGACAGATGATGCGCTTTGCCCGGGCGGCGAAATGCGGAAGCTCTGCGAGTCCATTCGCGTCGGCGCTCGCAATTCGCGCGCTCGATACACCACCCGCCGCTTCTCGCGAAATCAGCGATGCCAGCGCGATGCCGCCGATCCCATGGAAAGACGAGCGTAAGAAGTGACGTCGCGTGGCATCGATGGGCGACGCCCCCTCGCCTTCCGAGCGCGGCGCGTGCAAGAGGAGATCGCGGTGCGCAGCGTCATTCACGGGTCATCGCCTCATCAAGATTCAAGATCGCAAGACACACCGCCGCGAGGCCAGCGTCGGCAGCCTGCGAAGTTGCGTCTGCTTGATTAGCCGCGCGCGAAAGCTGATTGCGCTGCGCTTCGAGCAGCATCACCAACCTCTCGACCTCGCTGTCGCTCGGTACGCGGCCCGTCACCAGTTGGAACGCACGCGCGACTCGCCCGCCATCGCTTGATGACTCCGCCGACACCCGTATCGCAAGCGCCCGCGCTGCCTCTGTCCACGTCGGGTCGTTCAGCATCGTGAGCGCATGCAGCGGCGAAGTCGTCACCGCAACGCGCACCGTACAACGCTGTCGCTGCGAGGTATCAAACATGTTCGCGGGCGCGATCGTCCGGCGCCAGAAGGTGTAGAGACTCCGACGATGCGCGTCATCACCAGTCGACGTCGGATACGTGAAGTCGCGCTCTTTCGTGATCGCCAACGGCTCCCACACATTCGCGGGCTGCACCGGATAGACCGGCGCGCCACCGACTCTCTCGAGGAGGAGGCCGCTCGTTGCGAGCGCGACATCACGCAAGACCGTTGCTGGTAAGCGAAATCGCGGCGCACGCGCGAGCAAGCGATTCTCAGGATCGCGCTCAAGCAGCACCTCTTCCACTGCACTCGACTGTCGATACGCGCGACTGGTGACGATCAGCCGATGCAATCGCTTCATGCTCCAGCCGTCTTGGCGAAGTCGCACCGCGAGCGTGTCGAGAACATTCTGATAGATCGGTCGGTCGCCTTGGACGCCAAAGTCTTCCGGTGTTCGAACGAGTCCATCGCCGAAGAATGTCTGCCACGCGCGATTCACCGCGACGCGGGCGGTAAGCGGATTCGCCTCGTCGAAGAGCCAGCGCGCCAGTCCAAGTCGATTCTGCGGCGTATTTTCAGGAAGCGCGGGAAGGAACGCAGGCGTTGCGAACGTCACGCGCTCGAGCGGTGACAAGTACTCACCGCGCGAAAGTATGCGCGTCTCGCGCGGCGCGTTATCCGACATCGTCATCACGCGCGGCCACTCCTCGCGCATGAATCGATCGAGTTCGGCTTTCGCGCGATCGCGCTCGGGTGCAGTTTGATCTGCGCCCCCCGCCGCTCCTGTCGCGCCCCCCGCCGCGGCCACCGCAGCCTCGAGTTCACCACGTCGACGTCGTTGGGCCTCGTTTGCAGGCTCAATCCAAGGTCGCGCGAGGCGAAACCGCCCGTCCGAGTGATCGACAATGCCCGACTCCGGCACGCGATTGAACGCGTCGAGCAACGCGTAGTAATCGCGCTGCGTCACGGGATCGTACTTGTGATCGTGGCACTGGGCACACGAAACCGTCAACCCGAGCCACGTGGTCGCAGTCGCGTCGACACGATCGAACAACGCAATCCAACGATTCTCTTCAGGGATCGCGCCACCCTCACCATTCAAGAGGTGATTGCGAAGAAACGCGGTCGCGAGACGCGACTGATCATTCGCGTTCGGAAGCAGATCGCCCGCCAGCATCTCTGTCGAGAGCTGGTCGAACGGAACATCTTGATTCAATCTCTCGACGAGCCAGTCGCGCCACATCCACTGAAACGTGTCACCGTCCTGCTGAAACCCGTTCGAGTCGGCGTATCGCGCAGCATCCAACCACGGCAACACTTGCTTCTCGCCATATCGCGAACTCGCGAGCAGTTGATCCACCACGCGCTCGTATGCGTCACTTCGCCCGTCGGCGACAAAGGCTGCGATTTCCGCCTCCGATGGCGGAAGGCCCGTCAAATCGAGCGTCACGCGGCGCAAAAGCGTCACTCGATCGGCCTCCGGCGAGATTCGAAGGTCTTCCTTCTTCAATCGCCGCTCGATGAGGTCGTCGATCGGGTGACGACCATCAGGCACCTCCGTGGCGCGAGGCGGAACAAACGCCCAGTGCGGCTCATAGCGCGCACCTTGCGCGATCCAGCGTTCGAGGAGCGCGCGTTCACGCTCGTCAAGCGCCCGATGCGACGACGGCGGAGGCATCACGCTGCTCGCGTCCGTCGATCGAATCCGCTCGACCAACGTACTTCGCTGCGGCTTCCACGGGACAATCGCGCCAGACGACAACGAAGCGGCGCGTTCATCGAGACGAAGGTTGCCCTTTCGCTGCGCGCTGTCGACGCCGTGACAGTGGTAGCACTTCTCCGACAAAATGGGCCGAATTTCACGGTCGAACGAGATGTGCTCCTCGCGTCCATGCTCCCCGCGTGCATGTTTAACGCGTGCGTTCGCCCCGTGCGCGTCCTCCATCGACACACCGCCATGCGAGCGACGATCCCGATCGAGTGCTCCCCACAAAGCGATCGAGAGCCCGACGGCAAGCACGGGGGTGAAAAGAAGAGCACTGGTCACGCGCGGTGACATCCTCGAAGTGTGGCACATTTCTGCGCCCGCGCAACCATCGATCGCGAAGACACGCGCGGCAGCGACCACATCGATCCGGCGGCGTACCTCTCAACGCAGCCGCGCGCGCAAGGTCACTGCGATTCCACCACCAAAGTCGCGTCTGATCCCCTTCCCCGACGCGCACGCAAGAAATTTTGTGCGCTGTGCATCCAAATGGGGTGACCACAACGAAACCTGCGCGCACGTGATGAGTCTCATCACGTTGACTTTCCTGAGTTGATCCGGTGGATCTCGCAACCGCCCGCGTGGGTGAGGCGATGTCATTCACGCTCGGGAATTCCAAGGGAACCACATGCTCTCGACCATCTTCGCCGCCGCTCTTCTCGCCTCCGCTCCCGCCCCGTACGTCGCGACCGTGCCTGTCGCTGATGGCACGATCGTTGAAACCGCGGTTGCCGCTGGCAATTTCAAGACGCTCGTCGCGGCAGTGCAAGCGGCCCAACTCGTTGACACCCTCAACGGCAAGGGCCCGTTCACCGTCTTCGCTCCAACCGACGAAGCGTTCGCGAAGCTTCCGAAGGGCACGCTTGAAATGCTCTTGAAGCCAGAAAACAAGGCGAAGCTCGCCGCGATCCTGACCTAC
>JBEIJG010000128.1:0-7938 GCA_040380385.1 Phycisphaeraceae bacterium
AGGGCACAAGGGCTCGTTCGGAACAGTACTTGTCATCGGTGGATGTGCGCATTTGCCGCGGCAAATGCTTGGTGGAGCGATGCTCGCTGCGCGCGCGGCGTTGCGCGTTGGCGCAGGACGTGTGATCGCCGCGGTGCCCTCGCCGCTTGCAAACGAAGCACTCGCGATCTTGCCTGAGGCAACTGTCGTGCCGCTCCCGGTGGACGCAGAAGGCGCGTTACTTGCGTCCGAATCTGCGGAAGTGCTCGATGCTGCGATGCGCGATGCGACATCGGTCGTCATTGGTCCTGCGCTTGGTCGTTCGCCCTCGGCGGAATCGGTTGTGATGCGTCTTGTTGCGATTGGTGAAAGGCCGCTCGTCATCGATGCCGACGCCATTCGCGCCTTTGCAGCGCATCGTGAGCCTGCGCGAGATCTCCGCGGAACTGTGATTTTCACGCCGCACCCCGGCGAGGCGGCCGCGCTTGCGGAGGCTGTTGGTGCGATGGTCGACTGTGTGGAACGTTCGACGCGGCCTGCTGCGGCGATGGAGTTGGCGCAACGGCTGGGCGCAGTGGTGGTGTTGAAAGGCGCTGGGACGATCACAAGCGACGGGCTTCGCGCGTGGCGCTGTGATCGAGGTGGTCCGGTGCTCGCGACAGGTGGTTCAGGCGATGTGCTCGCGGGAATCGTCGGAGGTTTGCTTGCGCAATTTGAGAGTGGTCGGCGCGCGACTGCCTCAGCTGCCTCGAAGGATGCATCCGTGCCGCTTCCCGGCGCGATCGCTGCGTTGGCGGTTGAATTGCACGCACGCGCGGGCGACCTTTGGGCCGCGGCGCATGGAGATGCGGGCCTTCTCGCCCATGAAATTGCCGATTTCGTTCCTGATGTAATGCACGCGATGCGAAGTGCGTGATCGCGTCGTCGCGATGCCTCGGGTCGGCTACATTGGCTCTTCGCCCTCGAGGTAAAGCACGTGGTAAAGCACGTGGTAAAGCACGTGGTAAAGCACGTGATAGAGCTCTCTATAGATTTCGAGGCGGAGAAGGAACGCACGATGAATCAAGACCACCAGCGCATCGCAACGCTGCAAGACCGCACGTATGTCGAGGGCGTCTACTCGATCGTCAATCCGCAACTTGCACAAACGCGTACGAACAAGCCGTATTTGAAGTGCATGGTGCGCGATGCCAGTGGTGAAATCACCGCGCGCGCGTGGAGTTTCGAAGAAGCACAATTCGACGCGATCGCGAATGCAGGGTTCGTATTTCTTCGCGGTTCGACGCAGGCATACCAAGGCCAGTTGCAGCTCATCATCGAGCAAATCGAGCCACGCGAAGTCTCGATCGAAGAAATGCGGGCGCTGCTCCCGTCAACGACGAAAGACGTGGATGCCATGTTTGCCCGCGTCTGCGATTTGCTTCGCTCGATGACACATCCAGCGATGCGCGCACTCGCGGAGCAATATCTCTCGGATGAAGGATTGATGCAGAATTTCCGCGCGGCGCCGGCAGCGATGAGTGTGCATCACGGCTGGATCGGCGGACTGTTGGAGCACACCCATCAGTTGATGGAACTCGCGGACCGCATGCTGCCGCTGTATCCAGCGCTCAATCGCGACATCGTGCTCTTTGCGCTCTTCGTGCACGACCTCGCAAAGACGGTCGAACTCGAGTGGGAACGCGGCTTCAACTACACGACGGAGGGCCAACTCGTCGGGCACGTCGTGCGTGGTGCGGTGTGGTTACAGATCAAGGCTGCGGCCGCGGCGCGCGCGGGTGAGAAGTTGCCCGGTGAGACGTTGCGCGTGCTGCAGCACATTCTCGTGTCGCATCACGGCATGCTCGAGCACGGCGCGGCCAAGTTGCCAGCGACGCCCGAAGCAGTGTTCGTCGCGATGCTCGACAATCTCGATGCGAAGAGCCAAGCGGCGATCAGTGCTGCAAAGCGCGAGTTCGCTGGCGGCGGCGAGTGGAGCGACAAGGTGTGGGCGCTCGATACGAAGGTCTATCGGCCAGATCCGCTTGTGTGAGATGCGTGGATGTGGCGCCGCTCGATCGAGTCATGCGAGTTAGTCATGCGAGGGATCGGTCGTCGCGCGAGTGACTGTGGATAGCGGAGAACAACTCCCGCAGAGGCGCAGGGCGCAGAGGAAAAAGCTCACATGAGCATTGCGACATCGTGTGCGTGAGCCCGAGAGGGGGAACGGGAATGAGAGAAGAACCAGCGGTTCCGCGCCGTTCGATACGCAGGGATGAGATCGCGAGGCGACTCTGAATGAATCGTGCGTGGCGCGTTGCCTCCGAGCGAGGCGCTCTCTCCGGCGCGTTCGCTCCATATCAATTTTCGATTTTCACGTCATTTTCGTTTGCGGTAATGACGTTTTGGCTATCGTTGGGATAAAGAGGACGCGCCACTCTTCATTTCTTGCGCGAGACCCTCAAAGGAGAAGAACATGAACGCTCGGATTGGACGGTGCCGTGGAGCACTCTTTGGCGTGCTGCCGCTCGCGGTGCTTGCAGCGAGCGCGCACGCGCAAGTGGCCGGGTACGACGTGATCGACCTCGGGGTGTTGCCAGCCTCAACGGACCCGAAGTCTGGTGCGTGGGCGATCAACGATCGGCACGAGATCGTGGGCTGGGCGACGGATGCTTCCGCTACCTCACATGCGGCGATCTGGCTCTATTGCGAGAACTACGGGCTCGCCGCTGGCGTCTGGCACGATCTCACAATCTTGGGGGGAGAGTCGGACCAGGGGGAAGCGTTCGACATCAACATGTCAGGTCTCATCGTCGGTCGGCAAATGGTGTCGACGTCGAGCGGGGTGTTTCGTGCGTTCATTTGGGATGTTGCGTCGAGTCCTTTCGCGACGACGGAATTGGGAACTTTCGCGGGCGGCGCGACGACCAGCGGTTTCGCGACTGCTATCAATGACTCGGATCCTGCGATTGTCGTCGGTACTGCACAGGCGCCGGGAGGTTGCTTCGGCACGCAAAGATTTGAGGCGTTTAGTTACAAGTATGGTGATTCGACAGCAGCTTTGACGCTGCTAGGGTCCAACTCCGGTGATCGCTACAGCGCGGGCTCGGGTGTGAACAACGCGCTCCCGCCTCAGATCTCGGGAAGATCCACTGATGAGCACTGTCAGAATTCGATTTGTCGCGATGACCATGACGCTGTCGTATGGGAATTGGCGCCGTCGACGCTCCTCACAACGCTACTCGACAACGGCGAGGAGTTCGGCGCTCAGGGATGGGCGATCAATGATGCAGGCCACATTGTCGGATTTGCGCACTCCGCCACAGCATCTTGTGAATGGCAAGCAGCATATTGGGAGACCGCCGCATCCACCCCGCTCAACATCGGCGTGATCGGGCTTCCAGCGAGCGCAGAGTCGCGAGCCTTTCGGATCAGCGAATCTGGACCAATGGGAGAGGTCACAGTCGTGGGAGACGACCACTCAGACCTGCATGCGTATCGTTGGTATCGCGATGACGCGGGAACGTGGAGCGGTGCCGATTTGAACGATCTCATCTCTCCCCTCTGCGATTGCACACTCACAGAAGCGCATGATGTCAGTTCGGCTGGCTGGATTGTTGGAGATGGATTTGTCAATGTCCCAGGATTCGGGGCTCGGACTCACGGGTTTCTTTTGAAGCCGATTACATGCCCCGGTGACATCGATGGTTCGTGTTCCGTCAGCGCCGGAGATCTTGGGATTCTTCTCGGAGTCTGGGCGTGGGGGAGTGCCTCGTCGGCGTGTTCCGCCGACATCAATCGAGACGGAACGATTGACGGAGGGGACCTTGGACTGCTTCTCGATGCGTGGGGCAGTACCTGCGAATGCTGGGAGTGCAGCAGCGCCCATCGTGGTTCGGCCGAAAGCGAATCATCGTCAGAAGCGGACACTGAGACCGAGCGACTGCTCTTCGAAGGGCTCTCGATTCTCGGGTTTGATTCACTCGATGAGTTCAACGCGTGGCGGCGCTCACGATCGGACACCGACGCTTTACAAACGCTCAATTGGCTGTACGTCTATCTCACCGCGCGGAACTAATTGAACTACGCACCCATAGGGCTACTCGGAGGTTCGTGATGCTGCACACAACGTGTTTGACCACCCTTTTCCTCAGCCTATGGACAACGAGCCATGCGTTTGGCGCGTTGACGGTCATCTCGGGTGTCTCCAACGCCAATCAGTGGTTTGAGGGTGCTGGAAGCTACACATCGATCTCGTTTACCGGCTATCCCTACGCTACTTCCATCGCGGAGCAATACGCGTCGTTGGGAGTTCACTTCAGGACGAACTCTCCGTATGGTCTCTATATCAACGGGTCGGAAACGGTGGCGATGGAGATGTATCCCCAAGACAACTGGGGCTTGATCGGATGGGGAACGATCGAGATGAACTTCGATGACGCGATGTACGGCGTGGCGGGATTTCATCCCGGGCATGTGCGAGCCAAGTTTTACTCCGGCGACCGATTGGTGTACTCGTGGATTGGCCCCGAGGGAAGCGGAGAGTGGTTTACCTTCCACGGGTTCATTGGGGATGTCGCGTTTGACAGAGCAGTCTTCGAAGGTGTTCTGATGGGATATCCCGGGCCGCAATTCCCGATGCTCACGTTCGATAGCCTCTACTTCACAAACGTACCAGCGCCGAGTGCAGTGCTCTGTCTGCTTGGCGGCTTGCTCACGCTCGCGCAGCGTCGGCGCTGAGCGGCACCTCCGCGCGTCGGACTCCAGCGTTTTCCGATCTTGGAGATCGTTCTCTTCGTTCCCGTCCATGCGCCGGACATCCACGCGAGATCAGCGATCACGGCCCTCGTCGCCGCTGCATCGAAAGGTAATGTTGACTTTGCCGCGTACATCGTTGGACTCGAAGACATCGACGGGTACCGAGCGTGGGCAGCGACAGCACCTCCCGTAACAGTGCAGGTGATCGACGAAGTCATGTGGTTGATTGCAAAGAGTCGACAGGAAGCAGGTGTGCAATGAAGCATCGAGTTTCCTCGATGGTGATCACGCGGCAGAACTCAATGCACACAACCATTTGGAGAAAGACGATGAACACAGCCTTGACGATCTCTACGGTGTTGCCCAACGGCGCCTCGAAATTGATTCGCGGCGTAGCGCGATCGCATGTCTTCGTTCGCGGCCACGCATGATGGAGCGGGGTTCCAGCATGCGGGGCTCGGTCGCCGTCACTGATTGAGTTTCTTCGCGACGTGCTCGACGACGGCGCAGTGCTCGACCTGCGGGCTGAACAGGATGATCTCGGCATCGACGCTCACGCGCACCGTATGGCCCGGAGGCCAATAGAAGAGATCGCCGCCCGAGACGACTTCTTCCTTCCCATCGCGGTACGTGACGGTGACCTGCCCCTCGATCATGTATCCCCAATGCGGGGACTGGCACAGATCGGATTCCAATCCCTTGAGGAGCGGCCCGAGGTCGGTGCCCTGCTTGAGCGAGAAGTACTCGCCCGCGATCGTGCCGTAACCGCTGGCATCGCCAAAGTTCAGTTCCTGTCGGGCGATGGCGCCGGGCACGTTCAATCGGGCCTTGATGTCGTTCTTTGCGATGCGCACGTCGGTTCTCTTTGTGTTGGGGGATGTATCACGAACGAGTGATCACGCGGCCCGAGCACTCGAACCGATGGTCGGAGTGTACGGCCACTCCGCATGCATCGATTCGAGTTTCGCGTGCGGCTCGTCGTGCCTGCCGCCCTCGGCATCGAGACACGTGATTTTCAGGAGGAATGTGTCGACTTCCCAGGGATTCCCGAGTCGATCAAAGTTGACGTTCGCGATGTGGATCCCCGTACTTCCGAGGCGCCCGCCATCTCTGGCCGCCGATGGGCGGTGCACGCATCTTCCGGAGGCGAACTCGGCTCATTCGTTCAGTCGGCGAGGTGATCGAACCCTCCGCGAGCATCGCGGCGGGACGATGCTCTGCCCCGCGGCCAGGCCTCGGATTCAGCAGGCCGCCAACGGAAACGGCCACGTGCGATCGATCGCGAGTTCGTGCTGGCGAAGCGCATCGCGGTTCGCATCGACGCGATCGCGAAGTTGTTGAAGTGTTGCGGCGTGTTCGTCCCGCGCCAGTTCGATCGCGCGGCGCATCGCAACATAGGCCGCGCGTCGCTCGCTCTTGGAGCTCGCGCCAACGATCCGCGCGCGCAATGCGTTCTTCGTTGCGCAGAAATCGCCAAACGGGTCCTGCTCGAGCGCGCGCAGTGCGGCGGGAGTGGCGTCGGCATCAAACGGAGGCACGAATGCGGCAATCGGCGCAAACTTCGTCGCAGTTGCGACGGACATCGGCGCAAGTGCCTCACGAACCTTGTCGCCGCACGCCGCACCGATCCATTGCTCCATGGCGAGGTCGTAGTGGCCTCCGCCCGTCCCATGAATAAAGAGATCGCACAGAACGAGCCGTGCGATCGCGGTCAGTGTCAACGCGCGCGGAGCCAACTGTCCGGAGGGCGAACATTCCGAGAGAGGAATGCGCGTTCCGCTCGCAGCATCGAGTTTCCAGAACGGGAGTTCGTGCTTCGCGAGCGGGGCGATGCGCTCATGCGCGACCGACGCGTTGTACGCATCGCGCATCGACGCAAAGTTGGCACGCATGCACTCTGCAATCGGAAGCGACGCGAGCGTGCTCGCAGCGATCGTGTGCTCGACGCGCGCTCGCGGTGCGAGGAGTCGATTCGCGGCGTGGGCCATCTGCATCGCGAGACTTTCGCGGCGATATTCACTTGCAATCGCTGATTCGATCGCAGCAAGCACAGGCTCAATGACGGGTGGAACTTCGCAGTGTCGCTCCGGTCGCATCGTTCGCACAGGCTTGCGCAGTGCATTGATGGATGTCGACCGAGGCGAGCGCTCGAGAAACAGTCGCTCGAGTCGTCGCACGCCATGCGCGTCTTCAACCAATGCAGGAAACGCGACGAGCGACGCATCATTTGCATCATGATCGACGACAACATGCACAAGAACGCCGTCGATCGCGCGTGCGACCGCTTCGCCGAGCAAGAATTTCTCCGCGATGCCTGCATGCCAAATGCCTGCTTGGTGACCCGTCATGACGACAGGTTTGGTCGTCGGAAGCCCGAGTGCGGCACGCATCTCTTCACGCCACACGTGCAATGCGCGACCCCACAATTCGGTCCCGTCGCGGCGCTCAAAGTGCAAGCGTGCCAAGGCCGCACTCGCCTCGGCGTCGGGCCTTCGCAGAACACTTGCGACGACGCTCGTCACGCGATCCCCTCCATTGCGCGCACTGGAAGCCTGCGTGCGCAGCGGCGAATCTCGCGATAGAGCGTTTCGCGATACACCGCGAGCCGACGATCGGGAACATCAAGCCCGCTGCCAAACGTCCGCGTCATGTCGACATAGATGCGGCGAACCGCGAGTTCTTCGATGCGCAGGCCAGCCGCGCACGCTTGAACCCAGAATTGCATCGGGAAGTCGTAGCCGCAGACGTCAAGCGCGAGGTTCGCACAGACGCTCGCGCGATACGCCTTGTAGCCGCAGAAAGCGTCGCTGATTCCAAGCGAAAGTCGGTCGTTCAATTCGTGGGTGAGCAGCGCGTTGATGCGACGACGATCTTCGGGTGCTGGATCGCCGGGCAACGATTCATCCATGTATCGCGATCCCGACACAATGTCCGCGTTGCCGCGTCGAATCGCAGCGACAAAATCCGGAAGACTCGCGGGTTCGTGCTGCTCATCGCAATCCATCGAGATGACCCAGTCATACCCGCGGAAATCAGCCCATTCGAGCATGTCCTGCATCGCGCGACCATAGCCACGATTCTTGCCGTGGCGAATGACTTCGACCGGATGCCGCGCGATGAGCGACGGCGTTGCGTCGGTGGAACCATCATCGATGACAAGGATTTCTCCGCCGAACGATGCAGCCTGCCGCGCGACTTCTCCAAGCACGCGATCAACCGATC
>JBEIJG010000129.1:0-7784 GCA_040380385.1 Phycisphaeraceae bacterium
AGCGGTCACGCTCGCGGTCGGTGCGTTCTTGCCGGAGTCGTCGGAGTGGGGAACACTCGCGATCCACCTTGCGATCAAGGTGACGGTCGCTGCGGGTGTGTACTTCGCGGTCTCGCGTTTCATGCGCATGCCCGAACTCGGCTGGATTCTTCGACGCGGCTAACGCGTCGGCCTTCTCGCTGACATCTCGGCGCAGCCCCAGAAACTCCCACGCAGCCGCTGACCCTCGTTTCTTCGCCGAGAACCAACGCGGACCTGCCCGCAGATGTGGTTTTCTCCGCAGATTCGACCGACCTCGCTTGAGAAGGACCGCGAATCCGCCGATGCCTTCCGCGGAGAACGTACGCCATGATCGAGCCCCAGGTTGGCGAGGACTGCAATACGAGCGAAGACGCGACCGCATCGACGAAACCGACGGTGTTTCGCCATGAGGATGTGCTTGCGTTGATCGCGGAGGTCGAATCGCGGCTCTCCAATATGCGCGAGACAGTGCGCGAGCAGAGCGAGGATGATGTATCGCTCGTCCGCGAAAACGCGCGTCTCACGCGTGAAATCGGCATACTCGAAGACGAGCGCGCGCGTGTACTTGAGCGCCAATGTGCGCTTGAGTCGCAGTTGGCTGCGTTGCGTGCATCACATGCGGAAGTTGAAACCCGCGTTGAAACGCTGTTCACCGCCAGTGAGCATTGGAAGCACGAGGCCGAACGCATGGAGGCTGCGTGCGAGCGAACACTCGCAGAATCGCGTGACGCGCGCGCAGCGCTTTCGACCGAACTCATGCTTGAATTCGAGCGACGCGCAGGCGAGCACGAGCGTCGAGCAACAGAGATGGCGGAAGCGCTTGAGGCTGCGCGCGCCGATGCGCTCGCGTTGGCGGGTGAGGTCGAGCGGCTGGAGCAACATGTCGGCGCATTGAACGAAGAGCGCGCACAACTCCATGTGCAGCTCGAAAATGCACAGGCATCAAGCAGCGCGGAATCAAGCAGCTCAGAATCAAGCGCATCCGAATCTTCCGCATCGTCAGAGGCATCCGCGACGACCGCTCAGCCTGCACCGCAACTTGATGAAGAAGAAATCGCACGTGCAGCCGAAGCGCGCATTCACCAACTCATGGCGCCCAAAGTGGCGCAATTGGCGCAGGCTGCCGCGTTCCTTCGGAAGCGCAAGGAGCGGCTCGCAGCATTGCGAACGGGCCTGCGTCATCGGGCGCGTGCGCTTCGCACACTGAAGCAGATTTACGCGCAGCCACGTTTGGATTCGGGTACTTCGGAAGGCAGCACGGTCAACTACGCGGTCGTGCATTCGGCTGTGCACAATGAGGAGTTCGCCAAGGAGTTCGCCGAGGAGTTCGCCGAGGCGGGCACCGACGCGATGCCAGCGGCGACGAACTTCGTTGGTGCGGGCACAGCGATGCATGCTCCTTCGGCGGCTGTCACTGCCGAACGTGAAGCGCTCGCCGTCGAGCGACAAGAACTCGTGGATTTGCGCGCTGTTCTTGCCGCGAGTGAGCGCGCACTGGAACGACGCGCTCAGGGAACGCGCCTTGTGACGACCAGCGCCGCTGCATCGATCGCACTCGCGGTGGCGGCGCTCATTTCCTGGAATCTTGCGGGTAGTTTGTTTCCCGAGAAATCTCGCGCGAGCGTGGAGCTCGCGGCGTCGAGTCGTGCGCCTGAAGCAAAGCAAGATGGCTCGGTCGACGCGAAATCACTCGCAGATGAAGTGACCGCTGCACTCTCGACCGACGCATTCGTTGGCGCGGTTGCGGGGCGTATCTCTGATCGCGGCCGTACGCATGCGGAAGCGAGCGCATTGGCTGCGGATCTCTCATCGCGCGTGACGCTCGCGCAAGAGGGCTCCACGATTCGCCTCTCGCTTCAAGGTGCCGACACCGACGACACGGTCGCAACACTCGACGCGGTCGCAACCGCCGCGATGGCGGAAATCAATCGTCGACCCGAACGACGCAACGATCTTCTGCGCGTCGGTATCGCGAATGCGCGACAAGAAGTGGGGCGCACCGTGTTCTCTCACGCAGAGACGGTTGCCGATCCCGCACGAATCTGGCGCGCTGGCGCGATTCTGGGCGGTTTCGCGCTGCTCGCGACTCTTGCTGCGGGTGCGATGGTGTGGCTTTCGCGCCGCGCAACGCCCACAGATGTGGCGTGAGTTTCGTGGCTTCGCATCATCCTTGATCGTTCTTTATCACCCTGTTCCGCGCAACTCTTGCGGCATGGAACGTTGTGTCGGAATTTGCGAGGCAAGTCAGAAGTACGAGCCTTCATGCGCCGATCTCCTTTGCGCAGGGTGCCACGGACTGGCACTGGAAAGGGCACAAAGCCATGCATGGAATCGCAAGACTCAGACTCGTCGGAACGCTGCCGATCGAAGGAATTGAAGAGTGCTCGGTCGACGACGCTCCGAAGTCGCTGCCCTTCCCAACCTGCTTTCGCGAACTGCCCGTCGGCGGTCGCCGACGCTCAAGCGACGATGTCCTCGCCGCACTCGAGCGTGTGACGATCTCCTTCGAACGCATGCGGCGAGAACTCGGCGATCCATCCGGTCAAGACGGCCGTCCGCAAGGACCACGTGCCGCCTGACCGACAAGCATGGGGAAAAGGGCGCGGCCTCGGAGTGATCCGAGGCCGCGTGCATTTTTGCGTGATGTTGTTGCGCGTGCGCTGACGGATCAGCGCATGGGCTCCATCGTCATCGGATCGCGCAGCGGCAATTCCGTCGCTTGATCGTTGAAGAAGTCGGCCATCTTCGCGCGACCAGTCGCGTCGCCGAGGCTGATTGTGTCCCAATCGCCGACGACGTAAATGGCCATCTTGTCCATACCGAGCAAGCGCTGCGCGACGCGCTGCACGTCGGCCGCTGTGACCTTCGCCACATTCTCGCGATAGGTTTGCCAGTACGACGCGTCTCGGCCGGTCCACTCGTCAGAGACGAAGATGCCAAGCATGGCGGGCTTCGATTCAAACGCGCGTGGGAACGTCTCGATGAACGACTTCTTCGCGACTTCGAGTTCTTCCGCAGAAACTGGCGTGTCGCGCATCTTCTCAAACTCGCGCTCGATGAGTTTGATCGCGAGCGCGACCGTCGGGCTCTTCGATTGGAACGCCGCGCGGAACTCGCCGGGGTAATACACGCCCGCATCAAGTTGACTACCCGCCGAATACGCGAGACCCTCGTCAGAACGCACTGTCTTCATGATGCGGCTCGTGAAGCCGCCGCCACCGAGAATCTCGTTCATCACGAGCGCCGCGAAGTAATCGGGATCGTCGCGCGTGATGCCGCGTGCACCAATGAAAACCTTGCCTTGTGGAATCTCTTTCTCGACGTGGAAGACGCCAGGCTTCACCGTTGCGGTCGGTGCGGGCGGCACAGGCATGCGCTCGCCCTTCGGCCACGCCGCGAATGCCTTCTCGAGCTTCGCGAGCATGTCCTTCGGCTCAAAATCGCCGCTGACCGCGACGACGACATTGCTCGGATTGAACACCTTCGCGGCATACGCGGTCATGTCTTCGCGCGTGATCGCGCGAATCGAGCTTTCCGTCGGTTCGCGTGCTTCGAAGTGGTCGCCTCCATACATCGCCATGTTCCACTCGCGATCCAAGATCGGATCAGCATCGTCGTTGCGTTGCTTCATGCCTTCCATCGCTTCGTCGACGGTGATCTTGGTCTTCGCTTCGTCGAAGAGGGGATTGCGCAGCACGTCCATCAGGATCGCGAGGCTCACATCGAAATTTGCAGTGAGCGTGTCAATCGACGCGGAGCAGGTTGTTCCGCGCGCACCAATCGACAGGTCCGTGGCGAGAAAGTCGAGTGCCTCATCGACATCCTTCGGCGACATGGACTTGGTGCCGCCCGTACGCATGAGTGATGCCGTCATGCCTGCGAGGCCGGTCTTGTCCATGGGGTCGAGGAAGTCGCCACCGCGGAAGGTCATCGAGAGATCGATGAGTGGGAGTTCCTTTGATGGCGCGAGGAAGACGACGACGCCGTTCGAAAGAACGTGGCGATAGTCGGCAGCCTTCGGCGCGTTGAACGTCAACGGCTTGAACGTGATGTTTTCTGGCCGCGCTGGAAGCTCATCGGCGAGTGCAGGCGCTGCAACAAACGAAAACAGCATCGAAGCAATCAGAGTCGTGGTGGTTTGCATGAAAGGTTTCATGTTGGTTTGCATGTGAAAGTCGTCCTTTCCCAGTCAGTTCTTCTTCTCGAGTTCCGCGATGCGCGCTTCGATTTTCGAAACGACGTAGTCAAGGAACGGCTTCATTTGCGGCGGCACTTGCGCTGCCTGTGCGCCCATTTGCTCGAGCGCACCGCGAAGTCGGGCGACATCGGTTTCCTTCGCAAGTTGTGCAGCCATGGCGCGCGCTTGTGCTTGCATCGGCGCAGGAAGTGCAGCGAGCGCTTCGTCTTCTGCGGCCGCGCTCACGCCAGCCTTGCGCGTGTAGGTTGCAACCGAACGATTGGTTTCCTTGAAGTATTCGCGTGCGACGCGTTGAATGTCGGCGGCAGTCACGGCATCGATCTTCTTCGGTGCGCTGTTGATTTCTTCCCACGCGCCGAGGCCTTCGCCGTACCCAAGTTGAACGAGCAAGAAGAAGTTGCTTTCGAGACGACGGAAGTTCGACGCTGCGAACTGGTTCTTCACCTTCTGCAATTCCATCTCGCCGACAGGCTCGTCTTGCAACTTTTTGATCTCGGCGTACCACGTCTCTTCAAGTTGCTCGGGCGTCGCGTCGCCCTTGACTTCAGCGCTGAAACTAAACGCGCCCGCGTACTTGCGGCTGTCTTGCTGTGCGCCCGCATTCGATGCGAGTTCGCTTCCCTCAACCATCGACTTGTAAAGACGACCGGTACGACCATTGAGCACCGAGGACAGCACATCGAGCGCGTACGAATCCTTGTGTTGGAACGGCACCGTGTGGTAACGCACTTCGACCGAGGGTTGACAATCGCACTCGGCGTTCATGCGCATTTCCGCAAGTTGCGGCACTTCGAGCGTCACGACTGGCGCTGGCGGCGTCGTGCCGCGCTCGAGCCGGTTGAAGTAGCGCTCAATCGTTGACTTCACTTCGCTCGGGTTGAAGTCACCAACCACCACGCCGCACAGATTGTTCGGGCGGTAGTAGATGTTCCAGTACTTCATCGCCTCTTCCATCGTGTAGCTGTTGAGGTCGCTCGTCCAACCAATGACGGGCCACGCGTAGCCAGACGACTGCCAGAACATCGCATCGAACTGCTCTTGGAAGATGCCAGTCGGCGTGCTTTCCGTGCGGAGGCGGCGTTCTTCGTGCACAACGTCGCGCTCGGAGAAGAACTCGCGGAAGACGGAGTTGGTGAGGCGATCCGATTCCATCCACGCCCAGAGTTCAAACTTGTTGCTCGGCACGTTGATGAAGTAGAACGTCACGTCGTTCGACGTGAAGGCGTTCATGCCGGATCCACCTTGGCCGGTGTAGACCTTGTCGAATTCGTCTTTCACGATCGACCGCGCTGCTTCTTGCTGCGCTTTGAGGAGTTCGATCTCAGCTTCGATGCGTGGCTTCGTTTCCGCGTCTGCCGACGCGAGCGCGGATTGCAACTCAGCGATGCGATCGGCGCCAAGACGACCCTGCTGCGAATCCATCAGCGACTTCAGCTCCGCGCGCAAACGCGCGAGTTCCGGCGTGTCGAAGTCGGGGCTCCATGGATCAGGAATCTCGCCGTTGAAGTAGCGGCGGTATTGCTCGGTCCACGTGATCTCGTTCATCTTCGCGCGCAGCACCTTCTGCGCGTCGCGGTACTTCGCGTCCGCGTCGGGGGTGGTGGTACCGATCGTGTCGGTGCCTTTGAACATCATGTGCTCAAAGAAGTGGCTGATGCCGGTGATGCCGGGTCGCTCGTTGACAGAACCGACCTTCGCAACCCAGCCCGCCGCGATGACATTCGGCTGGTCGGTGCGGGGGAGGAGCAGGAACTTCATCCCGTTGTCGAGGGTGAAGACCTCCGGATTGACTTGTTGGGCGGCGAGAGGGGCCGCGATGGAAAGCGCGGCGGCGAGTGCGGTGATGCGCATGGGGGCTCCGATCCCGCGGAAGTGCGGGGGCGGAGATGGTACCGCGCGCCTTGGGAGTTCTTCGGGCCTGGTCTAGAGCGGTCGGCTCTTCGCGAGCCGCTGGGGTGGTTGGTTCTCCGCCACTTTTCGACTTGTCGGACTCGGAGGGAACCGCTTTCAGTTCCCGCGCGGATCATTCCGCTCGAATCGGAAGGTCCGCTCTTCACATTGAGGAAGCGCGTTCTACATTCCAAGCCTCTCCAGTCCTCTCCCGTCCTCTCCGTTTCCCTCTTCGGCTTCGTCCGAATCCGCGACCGAGAACCCTTGATCGAAGATTCCGGCGAGCACCCCCGCATGACACCGCATGACACCGCGTGACCCCGCGAGAATCCGCGAGAACCTGATGCCCCGACGCTCCACGATCGCTCGTTCCATTCTTGCTGCAGGTTTCGCTGCGCTCGTCGCGAGCGGAGCGTCCGCGCAGGTGCGCGTCGTGAGCTACAACCTCGCGAAACTCGCGGGCGACCCGAACGCGCTGCGGGCGGTTTTCGCGGAACTCGCGCAAGACAACAAGCCGGGCTTTGCTGTCGCGCCCGCGGTGCTCCTCTTTCAAGAAATCCGCAACGCAGATCTCGCGGCACTGCAAACCCACATCGCGGCGGCCTACCCGGGCATCCCGTATGTGCGTGCCACGTTCACGACCTCCGGAACCGAAGACGGCGCGAGCGGTGCGCAGTGCGCGTACTACCGCAACGATCTGCTCGATGAAGTGGTCGCGTCGCATGCAGACATCGCGACTGGTGCCTCGCGCAACAGCGATCGCTGGCTCTTTACGCTCGACGGCTATACCTCGCCCGCGGCGCGTTTCTATGTGTATTCGTCGCACCTGAAGGCGAGCAACACCAGCGCTGATGCCGCCGAGCGCAATACAGGCGCGCAAGCACTGCGGACGAACGCGAACGCACTTGGTGCCGGCCAACACATCATTTTCGTCGGCGACTACAACCTCTACACGAACACGGAAGCCGCATACCAAACGATGCTCGCTGCCGGAAATGCACAGTGTTTCGATCCACTCGGCACGGCCGATTGGACGGGCGCGGGCAACGCGATCAAGCACACGCAATCGCCACGCAGCGTGACGGGCACCCTGATTGGTGGGGGCGTCGACGATCGATTCGACTTTCAGCTTTCGACGGCTGAAGTACAGGACGGCGACGGTTTCGCGCTGATTCCGGGTTCGTACCGCACGTTCGGCAACGACGGCGCGCATTACAACTTGGCGATCAACTCGGGGAACAACTCGTACTACGCCGGAGACATCGCGCGCTCCAATCAACTCGCGGACGTGCTGCACGACGCGAGCGACCACATGCCTGTTGTTGCGGACTACCAAGTGCCGCCGATCATGCAGGTTTCGGCGCCGGTGAGCGTTGGATCGGTCATCCGCAATGCCACCGGCGTTTCGGTTGGTATCTCGGTTTCGAACGTGGCGAATGTGGTGCATCCACTTGGTGTGGAGCCGCTCGCGGCAACGGTGGTCGGATCGACGGGGCTGACTGGTTCGCAGGCCGTGACCGCCGCGCTGGCACCCGCGGCGACAACCGTCAATCTCACGGTGAACACGGCAACCGCTGGTGCGTTGAACGGCACCGCGACGGTGACGACCACTGTGGAAGGCGCGCAAAATGCAACCATCGTGAAGTCCATCACCGGCACCGTGTTGGTGCCCTCG
>JBEIJG010000130.1:0-7745 GCA_040380385.1 Phycisphaeraceae bacterium
CGGCGCTGCCGACGAGCAGTTTGCTCGCGATTGCCCGCTCAACGCCTGAAACTGTCGGCGCGGCACACGGCTCTTTCGCTCCACTGACCGACGCGCTGCGCGTGCATGCCACGCCAGCGGCGTCCAACTCGACGGCAAGCGCGTCGTCGGGCTCAAGCGTTACCACACCGACGGCATCCCCGGCTTTGGCGCGCGCGCGCTGATCACGGCGTGCGGTCGGAGTGTTGCGGCGGATCCGATCCCTGATCTCAACCTCCTGATCTCCACACTCGATTCGACGCTCTTTGCGGGCCTTCGCGAAGAGCGTTGAACATTTTTGGCGCGCATCGTTCGTAGACTGCGCCGATGCACGCGGACACAAGCTCATTCGCTCGCTCGCACTCACGCACCCTCGGAGTCGCAGCGCTTGTCGCGGCGAGTTTCTCAACATGCCTCGCAACAAGTGCCCACGGTCAAGACGCAGCGAAAGCAACGTCACCGAAGCAGGACGCAGGCAACGCACAGTCGCAACAGCTCGATCCGCGCATCGATGCGTCGCGCATGACGACGTTGCCCGCACCGCAGATCGACGCGGAAGGCGCTGCTGTTCGTACCGGCGCGCCACAACCTGTGTTGCGTATCGCGCGCGACGCGCAAGAGGCCGGAGTCGATGAAGCGACCTACGCCAAAGCGCGACAAGCGATTGCCGCTGGACTTGCCGTGCTTGCTCGTTCGCAGACATCGCGCGGAACATGGTTTGAACAAGAGGAAGTCACGCCAACCGACATGGAGCCGCGCAAACGTGCATCAAGCATCGCCGTCACTGCGATGGCGTTGAAGGCATTCGCGCAGGCCGAAGGCGTTGGTGATGTCGAGGCACAAAAGCGCGCACGCGCATCGATCGACCGCGCGCTCATCGATCCGAAGATTCTTACGCTCATTGCCGAGGGCGGCATCGGCAACTACGTCATGAGTGCCGTCGCGAGTGGACTGGCCGCGGTTGGTGACGCTGACGCTCAAGCCGGCGCCATGCGCGCGATTGCGTGGTTGCGCGAAGCGCAGTGGGACGAATCAGAGGGTGTCGCGAACACCGCCGACTGGTATGGCGGCGCTGGCTACGGCAACGGCAAGCGACCTGATCTCTCGAACACGCAGATGATGCTCGACGCGATGCACGACGCGGGCGTTTCTGCGGATGACCCCGCGTTTGCACGCGCTCGTGCCTTCCTCGAGCGCGCTCAAAATCGAAAGGCAACAAATCCCGCCGCGTGGGCGCAAGCAGGTTCAGGCGACGGAGGATTCGTCTATTCCGGCGCAAATGGCGGCGAGAGTTTTGCGTCGGATGAGGCTGGCGAAGGCCGCTACGGCGAGAAACTCGCGGTGAAGAGTCTGCGCAGTTACGGCTCGATGACGTACGCCGGATTCAAGAGTCTGCTCTACGCGGGACTGTCGAAGGACGATCCGCGCGTGAAGGACGCGCTCGGTTGGATCTCGCTCCACTTTACCTTCGACGAGAATCCAGGCCTTGGCCAGCAAGGTTACTACTACTACCTGCACGCGATGGCGCGGGCATTGCACGCGTCGCAGGAGAACACGCTTCGTGATGCCGCTGGGAAAGATCGCGCGTGGCGCGCGGAACTCATCGATGCGCTCGTGGCGCGACAGCGCGGTGACGGCTCATGGAAGAACGACGTCGAGCGTTGGGAAGAAGCGAAAGAGCCTCTCGCGACGATCTACGCCGTGCTCGCGCTCGAAGAGGCGCTGAAACCCAAGACCTTCGAGCCCAAGACACGAGAGTCCAAGACACTCGAGCCCTAAACCCAAAAGCCCTAAACCCAAGAGCCCTAAACCCAAGAGCCCTAAACCCAAGAGCCCAATGCTTCAGTTCAAGACGCAGCGGCCGACGTGGATGGATTGACGATCGCGTCGGCAGTGCTCGTCGCGGGTGAAGCGACCAACCGAAGGCTCCATGCCGCGAGCATCGAGGCTGATGCGAGGAGCAGCGCGCCCAGCGCTTGATGCGCCGATGTTGTCCCAACTTCGTAGGCCGGAATACGCGCGTCGGTTCGGATGAGAACCACAACCAACGCCGCGATTCCAAGCGCAAACTGCAGGCCGACCCCGTGCACGAGTGCCTTTCCGAAGAAGCGGATCGGGCGAATCTCACGCGCACGACTCGTCGCGTGTGCACCGGTGACGACCGCAAGAATGAGCACCACGAATGCGCCGAAGATATGGCCCCAAATCGGCCACGCGGGGTGCACTGCTGGGTTTCCATCGGCTGGGGGAATCTGAAGATGACGGTAGCTTGCGCCGAGGAAGAGTTGCACCAACATCGCGGCAACGAGCACGACGGGCAGCGCGCGAAGTCGCGCAGCATCACGCAGCGCGGAGTGCGCGCGACCTTCGCTCCATGCGCGGCCTTCGCTCCATGCGCGGCCTTCGCTCCACGTTCGACTTGTGACGCATGCAATGACGCATGCGGTCGCGAAGACAATCTGACCGAACATGCCGTGCACAATCGCAAGAAGCGTGCTCGGTGAAAGCTCGGCACCGCTCACCGCACTTGTGAGCGTTCCTGTGACGCGCAAACCACCAAAGAGACCTTGCACGCACACCATCGCCAGAAACAGCACCGAAAGGACGCGCGGCAGCGTTGCACGACGCTCGTCGCGGAAAACCACGTTGACAAGCACCAATGCCGTCACACCGACGAGCATGCCAAACAGGCGATGTGCGTGCTCGTAGTAAATGCCACCCTTCATTTCGCTGATTGGGTAGAGCAGCATGTTGTGACCGAACGAATTCGGCCAATCAGGCACCGCAAGTCCGCTCTCAAGGCCCGTTACGAGGCCGCCCGTCACGAGCAAGATGAAGACGGTCACAGCCGCAACGCGCGCGAAGAGGCTCGCGGGGGTTGGGAGTTCGATCGGCTTCGCTCGACGCGCGAGGAAGCCGCCGAACGCCGCAAGTGCCGCGCTCGCGATGAAGAGACCACCGACGTAGGCGAGCGGCACCCACGATGCCCCGCCTTGTTCATCGCGCAAGAACGCGCCGATGACGAGAAGGTTTGCAAGCGCGCTCACGAGGCCGGTCTTCACGGGCGACGCACCGGCACGCTGCGCGATCGCGCCAAAGACAACAGGCACTGCAAGCGTGAGTACGAAGAGCGCTTCGCCAATCCAGAGGCCTGGTGCCATCATCGAGACGTACCCGATGCCCCACATCGCAGCGGTTGTGGCGAAGCCAAGCGCCAAATGCACGGGCCGCACGAGGTAGGCCGCGAGGTACGCCACAATCGAGAGCACAAAGAACACCGCAAGCAAAGTGCCTAACGGTGTCGGCTCGACCACGGCACTCGATGCGTCGGTGGTGGTTGCACCGACTTGTGCGACAGCGTGGCCTGCAAGAAGCACTTGCGTGGATGCCATCGCCGGTGCCGACGACAGTGCAAGTGAGGGTGCAAGTGAGGGTGCAGGCGAAATCGCATTCGAAAGCATCGGAAAGAGAACAAGCGAGGGCGACATAGGTGGCTATGGTAGGATTCTTACCCCCTGCCGATGAGTTCGGATTCCGCTGAAATCTCCGCGCGTGCTGCGCATGCGAATCGTCGCGCCGATGGCGTCGAGGATGGCGGTCGAACGACTGAGGCACGCGCCAGTGCGGCGCACGTTTCCGCCGCGCAGCAAGGCGCTGACAAAGTTACAGACGCCGGCATTGCCAACGCATCGGACGGAGCGGACGTTCGCGCGGCTCCGACGCCACGCGCGCGCGGCACGCTCGGCATCTGGGCAGAGCTCACCAAAGTGCGCTTGAACGCGCTTGTGCTCGTGACGACGGCAGTCGGATACGCACTTGCAGAGGTCGGGCCGATTGATTGGGCTCGCCTCGCATGGACCTGCGCTGGTACGGCACTCGCCGCCGCGAGCGCGTCACTCTTCAACCAACTCTTTGAGCGTCGTCGCGATGCGCTCATGTTGCGAACGCGCGGACGTCCACTTCCCGCTGCGCAGATTGGCCCTGCAACCGTCTTCACCGCGGGCATGCTCGCGGGTTACGCGGGTGCGACGCTCCTTGCATTGACGGTCGGGTTCCTTCCTGCAGGGCTCGCTGCGCTCAACATTGTGCTCTACGCGCTTCTCTACACGCCGCTCAAGCCGCGCACGACCTTCAACACGTTGATCGGTGCGGTGTGCGGCGCGATTCCGCCAGTGATTGGTTGGACGGCGGCGACTGGACACCTCGAGCCGGGCGCGTGGCTTCTCGGCGGTCTGCTCTTCGTCTGGCAAATCCCGCACTTCCTCGCGTTGGCATGGCTCTACCGCGAGGACTACGCGCGCGGCGGTCACGCGATGCTCCCTGTGCGTGACGAAGGTGGCGAAATCACGGCGCAAGTGGTGCTTTTGACGACGTTGCCGCTTGTTCCACTCGGAGTGAGCGCAACGCTCATCGGGCTCGCGGGCATTTGGAGCGCAGTGATCACGTTCGTCGCCGGGCTCGCATTCTCTTGGCTCGCGTTTCAGTTCTACCGACAGCGCGACAACCCGAGCGCGCGACGCGTCTTCCTTGCAAGCATCACGTATCTCCCACTCGTTTTGGCCGCGATGACGCTTGATCGTGGCCCCGCTTCGATCGATGCATTGATGCGCGGACGAAGCGACCTCGCGGTAGAAGACTTGCGTGCGTTGCGCGCGGGCGAAGAGAACCCCTACGCTCAACCGCGCGAAAGCACTGCTCAAGACGCGAACAAGATTGAGAACAAGATTGAGAACAAGAGCGACGGCAACCCCGCCGCCACGCGCGAATCTGCAGGACTCGAAGGAAGCGCACGATGAGTCAACAGAGCAATCAGAGCAGTACGAGCAATCAGGGCGACACGCAGCCTGATCGGCCGACCAATGCGGCTGTGAGTTCACCAGGCGCTGTTTCACAGGGTTCCCCCACGCTGACCTTCAAGGGCGGCGGCTGGGTGATTCTCTTGTCGGTTGTGCTCGTTCTCCTCGTGATGGGTTGGAGTTTGCTCGGTCCGATGCTTGGTCGGCGACCGATCGGTGACGGCTACTCACTCGAGAGTTACGGCTACGACCTCACGACTCTCGCGATCGACCGGAACGAACTCGTCGGCTCGGGCTTTCCACGCGGCTTCCTCCCTTCGCGCGACGATCCGAAGCACCTCGCAGGCCGCGAGATGGCGATCTTCAACGAGCAGAACCGACCGAAGTACGTCGTGACCAGCGACCGCGTGATTGGCGCCGTCATCAACGGCCAGCCGCACGCGTGGCCGCTTTCAATGCTCAACGCCCACGAAATCGTGAATGACACCGTCGGCGGCATCCCCGTCGCCGCGACCTACTCGCCGCTTTGCGACACCGCGATTGTGTTCGGCCGCCGCATCGGCGACAGCGTGATGAAGTTTGAGGTCAGCGGGCTTCTCGCCGACTCAAACCTCGTTTTTTATGACAAGTCGGAAGAGAGCAGCGCTGAACAGACCGCGACCACCGACGAACGCCGTCCAAGTCTCTTCCTGCAACTCGCGCGAAAGCCCGTGGCGGGGCCCCTTGCGAAGGGCGCAACCCTCGAGATGTTCCCCGATGTCTGCATCACGACGTGGGCGGATTGGCTCAAGACGCATCCGGATACGACCGTTGCCGAGCGCGATCCGCAGACGATCCGCCGTATGAAGGAGATCTCATACGCGCGCTACTTCCTGACGCCGCAGTATGAGTCGCCCGTTTCACCGCTCCCAGACGCAGCCGAACTGGCCGCGCGTGGCTTGCGCGAAAAGAGCCCCGTGGTTGCCATCGATCTTGGTGGCAAGTGGAACCTTCTTGCGATCGAGTCGCTCCTCGACGCGCTTACGCCAAACGCCGACGGCTCGCGCGAAACTCGCCTGACCGTCGACGGCGTCGAACTTGACGTCTTTATGCCGAAGGGGCCCGCGGTCGCTCGCGTTCGACGCGTCGACGGCAAGCCGCTGGTGACGATCCCCTGCCTTGTCTTCGCAGCGAACGCGATCCTCGGTACTGATAAGTCACTCGCGTGGGTTGAGGTGCCGAAGGGCGCCGGTTCCGCGGTGCCGACTGCGTCCAAATAGGCGGCGTGTTCGGACGCCATGCCCTCGGAGACCCGTGCCGTTCATGCGCGGAACCGAGCGCAATCCAATCTGAGCCTCTTCTTCATGTGACGAGTGAAACAAGTTTGGAAAAAGAGAAGAAAGGCGTGCCCGACGACGCATGGTTGTCGCTTGTTGCAGTGGAGAAAGTCTCCCTGAGGTCGTACCCCCGCAGGGAAATTTGCTTCCGAGCGCACCGTCAGAGAGACATCAGAATCCAAACTTCGGTTTCCTCACCTTGAGGCGAACCTCTTCCGGGTTCTCCTCAAGGGCACTCCTCAAGGGCACTCCTCAAGGGCACTCCTCAAGGGCACTCCTCAAGGGCACTCCTCAAGGGCACTCCCCGAAGACACGGATTGACGGTCAAACGGGCTCGATCGCGAGTTTCACGCGTGGGGAACTGAAGGGAATTTCCGGTTAGATCGGCGCGCACCGCCGCCCCAGGCAACTGGTGGCGGCGGCTGCGTTTTTCGTCCGCATCAAACTCCATCGAATGAGCATTGCACTCAGCGCGACCCGAGCACCAGCGTCGCGTAGAGGACGACCCAGATCCCATCGAGGAAGTGCCAATACATCGCGCAGTAGGTGATGCCGCGATGGTCGTCGGGGCCGTACGCCGCGCGCGACGCGCGCCACGTCGTGATCAGCATCGGCGGGAGACCACCGAGGACGTGCGCCGCGTGGAGCCCCGTCAGCACGTAGAAAGTCCACGCGTAGAGATTGTCGCTGATCGCCAAGTTCTGCTCGTAGAGATCGCGCCATGCGACGCCCTGCGCGATGAGGAACGTCAGCGCGAGTGCGAGCGTTGCGACCATCAAACCACCTTGCCGCGGGTCACCCACGCGACCCGCTCGCAGCGCCTTCTGCATCGTCACGCTTGAAAGAAACAGCACACCTGTACTCACGAGGAGGAGGAGCGGCGGCTTCGGCGCATCGGCCGGGATGAACGCCGCGCCGTTGTCGATGCGCACCACGAGGTATCCAATGATGGTCGAAATGAAGACCACCGCGAGCACAAGCAAGAAAAGCCACATGCCAAAAAGGCCCGCTTGGAAGCGGGCCTTTGGGTCCCCAAAGGGGGTATCGGATGGTGTGTCGCGCTGGGCCATGCGGCTGAGTTGCGCTGGCGCACGCCAACGTGATTACTTCGAGGTGATTGGCGCAAACGGCGCGTTTGCGTCGAGGTACTTCTGAACGTTCGGCGCGTTGCCTGGGATCTGCGAACCCATGTACTGCCCAACGTCCATCATGCAGAAGACCATCATCAAGATGACGAAGATCATGGAGCCGACGAGCACCATCAGGTTGAACGGACGGTCCCAGCGAAGGTGCATGAAGAACAACGACACGAGCGTTGCTTTCACCACGGCGATGCCAATCGCGAGGTAGATGTTGGCTTCCCCGAGATCGATGTAGCGGGCTGCGACCGTGATGACGGTCAGCACGAGAAGCGCAAAGCCCGTTGCGAACAGCGTCGAATATGGAACGAGGTGACCAACGAGCGGGTGTGGCTCGCCGTGACCGTGATGGGCTGAAGATTGTGCGCCGGCCATGTTTGTCTCCGATTCGCGCGCGCAGCCTGTCGCCAGGCCGGAGCGTGCCTCTGAAACGCGCGATCCATCGCGCGGAACTCGGTCAGTGGATGAGATAGAAG
>JBEIJG010000131.1:0-7736 GCA_040380385.1 Phycisphaeraceae bacterium
CGGCGTCGCCGCAAGACGTCGTGACGCTCGCGAACTGGGCACACGCAAACGGTTGGCGCATCCGTCCGCGCGGCATGAAGCACAACTGGTCGCCGATTTCCGTCGACCCCGATGCAACGTGCGAATCACCAACGCTGCTCGTCGACACCACCGCGCATCTCACATCGGTGTCGATCGATGTGTCGATGAACCCACCGACCGTCACGGCACAAACCGGTATCTCGATGGAGGCGTTCCATACTGCGCTGCAGAACGCCGGCTTGAGCGTGACGAATTGCCCCGCACCGGGCGACCTGACGCTTGGCGGCGTGCTCGCGATCGATGGCCACGGTACATCGGTACCCGCCGTCGGCGAGACGCCGATGCCTGGCCACACCTTCGGCACCGTGTCGAACCTGTTGCGCGCGGTCACCGCTGTGGTGTGGGACTCGACCTCAGAGACCTACGTGTTGCGCACCTTCCAGCGCTCTGACCCCGAGATGGCCGCGCTGTGCGTGCACCTTGGTCGTGCGTTCTTGGTCGAAGCCACGCTGCAGGTCGGTGCCAACGTGCGCCTCCGCTGCCAGAGCTATCGCAGCTATTCCGCCGCCGAACTCTTCGCAGCACCCGGCTCCGGCTCCACGGGCAGGACCTTCTCCGACTTCCTGAACGAAAGCGGCCGCGTCGAAACGATTCTCTTCCCGTTCACCGCCAACCCGTGGTTGAAGGTGTGGACGATCACGCCGGAGAAGCCGTTCTTGTCGCGCGAAGTTTCCGCGCCGTTCAACTATCCCTTCAGCGACAACATTTCGAAGGAAGTCTCGCAACTCGTCGCGCAGATCACGACGGGCGCGGTTTGGCTCACGCCTGCCTTCGGCGCTGCACAGGCGTTGGCAGTTGACGTTGGCCTGGCCACCGATCTTGCGTGGGATCTTTGGGGTTGGTCGAAGGATTTGCTTCTCTACATTCGCCCGACCACGCTGCGTGTGACGGCGAACGGCTACGCCGTCAGTTGCCGCCGCGCCGACGTGCAGCGCGTGATCAGCGAGTTCCATGCGAAGTACATCGAACTCCAACAGACCTACCGAGATCGTGGCGAGTACCCGATGAACTCGGCAGTCGAGATCCGCGTGTGTGGGCTCGACCACCCCGAGGATTGCCGCGTGCCCGGTGCGCAAGTGCCGCTTCTTTCAGCGTTGCGCCCGTGGCCTTCGAAACCAGAATGGGATACCGCGGTGTGGTTCGACATTCTGTCGATCCCGGGAACACCAGCCGCGAGCAACTACTACGCCGAAATCGAACAGTGGATCTACGCGAATTACGTCGGCGACTACGCAGGCGTGCGCGTCGAATGGTCGAAGGGTTGGGCGTACACCAGTGCGGGCGGTTGGAAGAATGAAGGCGTGATCGGTACGAGCATCCCAGCGTCGTTCACCAACGGCATGCCTGTGGACGCAAGCTTCCGCACCGCCGTCGACATCTTCGATGCTCTCGATCCGCATCGCGTGTTCAGCACGAAGTTCCTCGATGTGCTGATGCCGCGCAGCGCGGATCTCAACGGCGATGGCAGCGTGGGTGCGCCGGATCTTGCAACGATGCTTTCGGCGTGGGGCTCGGGACGCGGGCCAGCTGACCTCGACAACAACGGCGTCGTCGGCGGCGAGGATCTTGCCGACTTGCTCGGACGTTGGACGACGAAGTAGGCGCTGGGCGCAAGCGCGTCACGCGACGCGCGCATCGCATGGCGTCGATGTTTGGATGCACTCGAGAATGAACACGGCCCGCGGAGAACTCCGCGGGCCGTGTGATTCCACCATGTTCAGTTGCGTACTCAGCGGCGACTGCGCCGCGTGAAGCCCGCGAGGCCGATCAGCGCGATGGCGCCTGGCGCAGGGACGGACGTCAACGACAAGTCAAACAATGTGCTCGAATAGGCGACCGTGGGTTCATAGTCGATGTAGAAATCGAAGAGGTAGTACTGACCGTTCGTCGTCGCGGCGAGTGTGCCCCAATCGTTGAACGATCCAGCACTCAGATCTTCCAGTATCCGCGAGGCCAACGTGCCGTCCGCGTTGACGAGATCGACCGTCAGATAGCCCAAGGCATTCCAAATCGTGCCCGTGAGCACGTAGTCGACATCACTCGTGGCGTAGAACGCCTGCGTGACGGAAAACTCGTACTGGTATCCACCGACGACATTCGCCGAGAGCGAAAAACCATTGGCGGTGAACTGGCTGCAGGTTGCCGAACCCGAATACGGACTGTTGTAGGACACTGGTCCATTGAGGGGACTCCCCGACGCTTGGCCTACTCCCATCCCTTTCGCATCGACGCTGATGAGCCTGACTTCCGCAGGGACGCCATTCGGTGAAACCGCAAGGCCCACGACGCTTGCGTGTGCCTGACCGATCGTTGCTGCGAACACCGTCGCCGCGAAAGCACCAAGAGTGATTGCGTTGCTCTTCATCGTTGATTCCTTCAGGGGCTCAGCCCCGCTCACAAAAGTGCACGCGACGCGGCAACGAAAGCCGCGCTCGCGGCCGATCGCCGTAGCGCGTTCCAAGGACGAAAGCGCAAAGGGGCCGCGCGCCCTGTCACTCCAAGTACGAATTTTCGAATGTTGCGGCTCGTCTCAGGTGGGTCACTGAGACGATCTTCACGCCGCGTCCGATCGGGCGGTCGCTGTTTGAGTCCCACACGCGACCACGTCAAGACGGCCCGTTACACTCGCGGCGAATCGGAAGAGTCAAGCATGCCACGAAGAGAGTGACGAAAGAAGGGAATCTCCGCATGTGGTCCAAGAGTTGGTTCGGAATAGCCGTCGCGTTCGTCGCAATCACCGTCGGCGGGCAACGAGGCTTCGCGGAGCATCCGTTGCAAAATCAGTCAGACGCGCGGAGGGGTGCACAGGCACAAACTCATCCTTCGGCGAACGCCGCGGCTACAGCGCCGCCAGAAGCGCTGCGCGCCGTCGATGGAGATTGGATCTTCATCGAAGATCGCACCGAGGGCCGCACGCTCGAACAACGGACTGCGCCAATGTCGTCGTCGTTTTCGATGAAGGTTGAAAGCGACGCGGTCATTCTCAACGGTCATGGCTCGGGCCACAAGGATGTGCGGGTCGCGCTCGATGGTTCGGCCACCGAGCGACCCGACGGCAACAAGATCGCACGCTATCGCGGCCGTTGGAACGATGGTGCGTTTGAGTACGAGGTCGCGTTCGAGCGACCCGAGGGTGACGTCGGCTCGGGCATTCAACTCATTCGTCGAACGTTTCGACCGACGCCCGATGGGCTCCTTGTGACTGTCGCCGTGAATCCGCCGGAAGGTTCGCTTTCGATCGGGCTCTACCGCCATGCCGAAGACATTCCGATGCCGACACCCGCGAAAGCGCTCATCGGCGATCTCGAATGGCTGAACGGCGCGTGGGTTGGCACGCGGAGTTCGGGTTCGTCGATTGAAGAGCGTTGGAGCCCCCCGCTCGGCGGCGCAATGCTGGCCGTCGCGCGCACAGTCAACACGAGCGGCAAGATGGTCGCGTTCGAGTACCTGCGCGTCGTTGAGCGCGACGGTGGACTGGTGTATGTCGCACAACCCGGCGGCAAGACGGCGACCGAGTTCGTGCTGACGGAACTCACGCCCACGCGCGCAGTCTTCGACAATCCGCGGCACGACTACCCGAAGCGGATCGTCTACGAGCTTTCGACCGACGGTGCGCTGAGCGCCACTATCGGATATCTGAAGGGCGGAACGCCGCGTCGCTTTGATTTCACGCGCGAAGTGCAGTAAGTGCGAAGAGAACCTAACACGCAAGACGCGCAGTACTTTCAACGAAATGCACGCAACAAGGGCGAGCCCGTCTGGACTCGCCCTTGTCGTTTCGTTGGCGTGGTCGACTCAAGATCAGCGGCGACGACGACCCGCGAGACCCGCGAGGCCGAGGAGCGCGATCGCGCCTGGAGCTGGAACCGAATTGCCGAGGTTGGTCGCAAACGCGACGCTGCCGATGCCAGCCTTGAATGCGCGGTTCTCGAAGTTGATGAACTGCTGCGCGGGGCTGCTAAAGATGCCACCGGCCGCTGGCGCATCAAACGAGAACGTGCCGCTCACCGAAGCGCCTTGAACGAAGGACTGATTGAAGAACATCACGATCATGCTGCCCGAGCCAAAGCGACGGGTGTCGACGCGATAAAGCGACGACGAACCGATCGAGAGCGATGGACCGCTGTACGAATCGAGGAAACGGTCAACCGCAGTCCACGGCGTGAGGCCTTGGAGAGTCCAGAAATCGTCGGCGTTATCGACGATGCGGATTTCGTTTTGGCCAGCCTGTTGCGCAGTGATCGTGCCCGAAAGATCGAACGAAATGCGCGACGCGGTGATCGAGAAGTTGGTGAGCGTGAGCGCGGCCGATGCTGGGGCGGCAACGGCGACAACGGTGCTGACAGAAAGAACGGTCGAAAGGTTGAGACGCATCTGAAACTCCTTGGTTGCGTGTGAAAGATTTCCCGTTCCGGCGCGGTTTGCGCGTGGATCGGATATTGAGAGCGAACTGTGAGAACGAACGAAGTCGGCGGACGAGCCCTGATCGCGCATGCACTCGCGGTGCATCATTCGATCGAGGCTTCATCGACAATCACGAGATCTGAACCGCCAACGTGTCACCATGGACGCGTTTCGCGAGTGTTCTTTCGCTGTGTAGCACTCTCGTGCGACGAGAACCCTTGGCGTGGCGGTCTCTGTCACTGCCGCGGCGTTCGACCGAGCGTGATAACACGAGCACAGGTTTGCCATCGAAGAGCCACAACGGATGCGCGTGCCAGAATTCGCGCTCCGCATCGGGAAACTGCGGAACGATCGCGCGCATGCACGTTGAGCGGCTGCCTGTTCGAACGCCGTGCGTAACTCTGCCCTCGGCCTTGGCGCACGAACAATGCACGCGCAATACGCATGCAACACATGCGCGTCGATCACTGACTCGAACACGAGCCAAAGTTGTCGAGCAGAATCGTGAGGTCGGGCCCGTTGGTGATGCCGTCGTTGTTGAGGTCGGCGACGCTTGGTTCACCCCACGAGTTGAGCAAGATCGCCAAGTCGCCCGCGCCGACAAATCCGTTCATATTGATGTCGCCAATGCACTGTGCCATCGATGCGAATAACGCATTCGATGCTTCGAGCAAGCGTTGGTAGGCGAGTTGCGCGTCAGGCGCGAGCGGCTTGCCCGACGCGAGCAGATCGAACGCTGGGTTGTCGATGCCGTGACCGAAGAGTTGGTCTGCGGCAAAGCACTCGGAGAGGTCGTAGAACTCAAGCGCGTTTGCGCCTGCCGCTTCACCGCACGATTCGAGCTCGTTGCCAATGAGTTTGTACCGACCGTCGGTCATCGCCCACTGGCTCGGAAACACAAATCCGTATCCAGACGGCTCGTTCAACTTCTCCCACAACTCGCAACAGTCTGTGGCAAATGCAGGTTGGCCGTCGTCGGTGGGGCCATACCACACGCCACCCTGTGCTTCGCAGAGTTGTTGCGTCGAGAGGAATGTGTCCGAGCAAAGCGTTTCGCCGCCTGCTGCAATCAGACACGGGTAACAGGGAACCGCAAGAATCGGCTCCGTGTACTGCGTGAAGTTGAAGTTGCGCTGCGACTCGGCAAGCGGATTGATGAGGTACGGCATCATCGGCCGGCAATCGAGCTTGCGGCCTTCAGGAACCACGTCGCGCACATCGATGCCAGCGGCTTCGCCGAACAACTGGAAGAGATCGACCACATTGACCATCGAGTGAACGCTGCGACCGGGTGCGACCACAGGACCTCCCGCAACCACGAGCGGCACACTGACACCCGTCTGATACGCCGTGGCCTTCGCACGCGTTGGGTTGAACGGCGCTTGAACGGTGGTCAAGAAGGAACCGTTGTCGCCGACGATCACGATCAACGTGTCGCTCGACGCGAGTTCCAACTTGCCACGCTTGAAGGTCGCGAGACCAGTGCCCACGAGCACTCGACGAATCTGCGTATCCATCGACTCGATGGTTTGATTGGAAAGACGACGCTGCGAAAGCGTTGGGTTTGCGACGTCAGGTTCCGCCTCACAAACCAGCGGCAACTCCGCAGGCCACGTCGCGCCGGGCGGCAAGGTGTCAGGCGGAAGCGGCTGCCACGGATCATGGTCACCCGTAAAGGAGAGCGAGCACATCCACCGGTTTCCCTCTGCCTTTTGCGCGAGAATGAACTCCGCAGCAAGTTCGGCTTGATCGGTGTCTGCATGAACGCGTGCAGGAATCGTCTGTGAATTCTCGCCGTTCCAGTTGATCGTGCGAGGCCACGCATAGTTGGCGTTCGTCGCTCCCCAATCAATGCGCGCCGCCGCCGCCGGATCACACTCTTCGATGGGCGTTCCGTCACTTGCGACGAGCGGCACACCACCGTGCACAAGGCAATCGAGCGCGTCGACGCCTGACTCACACGTGCCGTCAGGAAACGCGCACGCACAGATCGCGGGTTCATTGCCGCTGACAGGAAAGCCGCAGGATAGGCCGTTGGCTTCAGCGGTCACCTGCCCTGCAATCGTCGGGTCGATGTACGGCGGAGCGCCAAGAAGCGTGCCATTGAATCGCGTGAAACCAACCGACGCAGGAGCGCCGATGCCATACGGGTTGAACTCATTCTGCGCGAGATGGAATTTGCCGAACAACGCTGAGCGATAGCCAGCCGTGTCGAGGACACGCGGGGTCGTCATTTCATAGGGCGAACACTGCGACTGCGCGAGCGTTTCTTGTGTCAGCGGCGAGCCAACGCCCGTGCGCCCAGGAAATCGCCCCGTGAAGAAGGACACGCGGCTTGGCGAACATTCAGGCATCGACCAACAGTCGGTGAAGTTCACGCCTTGCGCCGCGATCGCGTCGATCGTTGGAGTGTTCGGGAGCCCAACGCCCGAGGGATTCGTCAGCGAAAGTTGATCACTACCGACGTCATCGAGAATGACGAAGAGGATGTTGTGGGGCGTCGTTGCTGCGGCGCGCGAAGTCGGCGGGAGGAATTCCGTTCGCGCCGATGCAGGCGACGCAGGTTGTGCGGGCACGCGAGCAGCCGAGGTCGCGTGCTCGATCGTGCGAGCTTCCGTCACACGTCCCGTCACACGTCCCGTCACACGTCCCGTCACACGTCCCGTCACACGTCCCTTGACGTCGGACGTCTTCGATTGCCCGAAGGTTGTGTTTGTCGCGACAAGGGCGGTGACGATCGACGCCGCAAATGCGGTTCGGACAAGCGGTGCTCGCCAAAGTCCAACACGCGAAGTTGACAAAACGAATACGTTCAAAGCCTCGAACTTCATCCTCGGAGTATGCCGCGGAATCGCGCTCGTGTCGGGCGCTCAGGCGAATTCTGCCGTCGGCGAGTTGATGCCTTCAGCGACTCGAGGCCGGTATCGACTTGAGGCCGGTATCGACTTGAGGCCGGTATCGACCCGCGATCTTCAGCACGTCGAGGCGATTGTCTGCGCGATATATGCGCCGCACCGAGTCTCGCGAGCCGTGATGGAAGGGTCGGCGCTTCCGCGAGCGCAAGGTTATCTCCACCACATCGATTCTGAGATTCGCCAAACAAAACGAAGGGCCAAACCAAGAACGAACATCTGTGCGGTTTCATTCCCCCTCGAAAGTTGACGCCACGCCAGCGTTCGTTCGATCGCTCCTTCGAAAGTCCTCGTGGAAAGCCCCGTGGAAAGCCCCGTGGAAAGCCCCGTGGAAAGCCC